>JAYVXM010000121.1:0-2265 GCA_043785205.1 Bdellovibrionales bacterium | reverse complement strand
GCCGCCGCCGCCGTCACGACGCGGGCCGCGGTATCCGCCGCCCCGATCGTCGCGTCGTGGGCCGCGATCTCCGCCGCCGCCGCCGCTCGGAGCCGCGCCACCCGGTGGGAGCGGGAGGAGGACCTTGCGGGAAAGGCGGACCTTACCCATGCGGTCGACTTCGAGCACCTTCACTTCGACTTCGTCGCCTTCCTTGAGGAAGTCTTCGACGCGGTTTACGCGTTCGTGGGCGATTTCGGAGACGTGGAGGAGGCCGTCCTGATTCGGCATGATGCCGATGAACGCACCGAACTCGACGATTTTCTTCACCTTGCCCTTGTAGATGGCGCCGACTTCCGGCGTCGCGATGATGTTGTTGATCATCTCGAGCGCCTTGTCCCGCGCGGCCATGTCCGAGGTCGCGATGTTGATCACGCCGTCGTCGTTGATGTCGACCTTGGCTCCCGACTTCGCGACGATGTCCTTGATCACCTTGCCGCCGGTGCCGATGACTTCGCGGATCTTATCGACCGGGATCTTGAGGGTCGTGATCCGCGGAGCGAACTTCGACAGTTCCGGACGGGTCTCGGTGATCGCTTTCGCCATCTCGCCGAGGATGTGGATCCGACCTTCGCGGGCCTGGGCCAGCGCGGTCTTCATGATCTCGGCGGTGACGCCTTCGATCTTGATGTCCATCTGGATCCCGGTGATGCCGTCTTTCGTTCCGGCGACCTTGAAGTCCATATCGCCGAGGTGATCTTCGTCGCCGAGGATGTCGGAAAGGATGGCGATGCGTTCGCCTTCCTTAATGAGCCCCATCGCGATGCCGGCCACCGGCTTCGGATACGGGATCCCCGCGTCCATGATCGCCATCGAAGCGGAGCAAACGGAGCCCATCGAGGACGAGCCGTTCGACTCGAGCGTTTCGCAGACGATCCGCACGGTGTACGGAAACGCTTCGTGTTTTGGGAAGGTCGCCTTGATCGAACGCTCGGCGAGCGCGCCGTGTCCGATTTCGCGGCGGGAGGTGAATCCCATCCGTCCGGCTTCACCGACCGAGTACGGCGGGAAGTTATAGTGGAGGGTGAACTTCCGGTAGGACTTCTGGAACATCGTATCGACGATGCCTTCGTCTTCGGAAGTGCCGAGCGTGATCGTGGCGAGAACTTGGGTTTCGCCGCGCGTGAAGAGGGCCGAGCCGTGAACGCGAGGGAGGAGGCCGGTTTCGACTTCGATCGGACGAACGGTGGTCAGATTCCGACCGTCGATCCGCTTTTTCTCGGCGAGGATCATCTCGCGCATGATGTTGTACTGGAGAAGTTCGAAGGCGGTCTTCGCGTCTTTTTCGAGCTTCTTCGCGCCGTCGGAGTTCGTCTTTTTCAGGTCGTCCGAAACGATCGCCGCGAGGGTCGCCTTGCGGGTTTCGTCGACGAGGTCGTAACGGGCGTGCTTGTCTTTCGTCGAAAGCGCGGTCGTGAGGCCCTTTTTCGCCATCTCTTCGACTTTCTTCGTGAGCGAAACGTCGGTCGGAACCGGCGTGAACGTGCGTTTCGGCACCCCGGCGATTTTCGCGAGCTCTTCGATCGCGCCGATGATCTTTTTGATCTCGGTGTGGGCGAAGACGATCGCGCCGAGGACGATATCTTCCGGAACTTCGCGGGCGCCGCCTTCGACCATCATGATCGCGTTCTTCGTCGCGGTGACGAAGATTTCGAGCTCGGTTTCACCGTTCTCGACTTGGGACCAGGAAGGATTGATGACGTACTGACCGTTCAGACGTCCGACGCGTACGCCGGCCGTCGGCCCCGCGAACGGAATGTCGGAAATCGAAAGGGCGGCCGAGACGCCGATGGCGGCGGCGCAGTCGAGATCCGCTTCCTGATCGACGGAGAGGATCGTGGCGATGACTTGCGTCTCGTTGCGATACCCTTCGGGGAAAAGGGGACGGATCGGGCGGTCGATCAGGCGCGCGGAGAGGGTCGACTCGGAGGTCGGCTTCGCTTCGCGGCGGTGGAAGGATCCCGGAATTTTTCCGGCGGCGTAATATTTTTCGGCGAACTCGACGGTCAGCGGGAAGAAGTCGAGGCCTTCCTTCGGGCTTTTCGAGGAACAAGCGGTGACGAGAATACGGGTGTCGCCGTAGGCGACGAGCACGGAGCCGTCGGCTTGTTTCGCAAGCTTACCGGTTTCGATCGTCAGTTTCTTTCCGCCGACATCGACGGAAACGGATTTTGGATTGAACAGAGACATTTGAGTTTTCCTTTCGGGAGACGATCAGACGTTTAC
>JAYVXM010000120.1:0-2267 GCA_043785205.1 Bdellovibrionales bacterium | reverse complement strand
CGGCCGCGGCCGCCTTGCGGACACGGAATTTATAGCCGCAGAGCGAGGCTTCCGAGCCGAGGAGCGGGAGGAGCGCCGCCTGGAGCGTCGCTTCGTCGATCGTAGTCGGGATCTGGACGGAGAGTCCGCCGTCGGCGTGCACGGCGTCGAGCGAAGTATATTCGCAAGGATCGCCGGCCGTGTAGAGGACCTGGTTCGAGTTCGCGGAACGGGTGACGCGCCAACCGAGGAGCTCGAGGACGCCGACTTCGCAGGCCGAGCTGGCGGGCATCATCGCCGCCGGATCGGGGGTGAATCCGGCGCGGGTGGCTTGAACCTTCAGGATGCCGCGCGCCTCGCCGACTTCGTCATACCAGGAGCCGGAGGCGAACGCGGAGACGGGCAGCAAAAGGAGGGGAAGGAGGGACTTCATGGCGGGAAACTACCGTACGTCGTCGCGGGCTCCGAGCGGAAAATGCGGGGATATTCCCGGGAAATGTTGGGAAAATCGCGGCGGCTATCTCCTTGATATGGTGAGTAAACCTCGACCGATTTCGACGCCGGCGCGGGACGAGTTTCGGCGTCGCGAGTCATTGTCGCTTCCGGACGACTCGCGGATTTTTTGCATCTTCCCCGGGGGTGGGTACACTGAAGGCGTTCAAAGGATTGAACCCCGAGGGATTGGCGATGAGAAGGATCTTGGCCCTGGCTTTCGCGTGTTCGGCTTTCGTTTCGTTTTCCGCGCGAGCGGATTTTTGCGGGGCCCGCGCGCGGGGCGCGATCGGCGCCACGCTCGAGAGGCTCGAGAGCGATCCGGGCATGCGCCTCGGGTTCCGAAACGCGGGCGGCCTCGCGAAGGGTGGAGTCTGTTGGTGGCACTCGCGGTTTCAGCGGGCGGCGTGGTACCTCGCCGATTTCGACGCCGCCGCGCCGGCGCCGACTCGCGACGAAGCGAAGACGCTTATCCGGAAGCTCGTTTCCCGAACCGAAGTCGTCGTCATTCCCGGCTATCGGGATCTCGCGGCGTTCTCGAAGGCGTTCCAACCCGAGATCCAGTCCGCCCTGAATTCCTGGCAGCTCCGCGACGCTTTCATCAACCAGGCGTACATCCGCGGCTTGAGCGGGCATTCGCATTTTCGGATTCCCGCGCGGATGAAAGCGCGGCTCGACGTCCTCTACGGGGAATTCATCGCGGCCGTGGCGAAGGGCGACGTCCTCTGGCTCCTCCTCCAGATGCCGGGCATCGACTCGCACGCGAGCCTTCTTCGCGCGATGGAAGCGTCGCCCGACGGCGGTTACCGGATGGCGATGGTCGACAGTAACTATCCCGCGCGGCTGATCGAGTACGTTTACCGGCCGGGCGACCTCGAGCTCCGCCCCGCGAACCTCGACCGCAAGGATTACACTTCGGTTCCGTACGCGGGCTTCGTCCGCGATCTCCGGCGAATCCACCGCGCGATCGCGCGGCACTGCTCACCGGGTTCGGCGGCGGCGCTCGCCGACGGGAATCCGGACGAGAGGACGGCCGACGCGCCGGAGTACGATCCGCCGCTTTACTGAGCGTGTTTGTCGGTCGTGAGCGCGAGCTCGCGCGCGAAACGGACGGCATCCTCGCGCCCGAGGTGGAGACCTTTTTCGGCGAGCGCGTAACCGTAGGCCTGGGTGAAATTCTCGAACGCGCCGGGGCCGGCCGCGAGGAGCGATTCGCCGAGCTTCAACGCTTCGCCGGTCACGAGCGCGGGGCCGCGTGACGAAGTGAGGTATTCGAAACCGCGGATGAACGGCTTAGCGACGCCGCCGTTCCACGGCTCTCCCTTCGCGGCGACCCGCGATGCGAAGGCGCCGCAAAGGGGCTTCGGGAGGCCGAGACTTCGGTCCTCGGAGCAAAATTCGAGGAGCTTCTCGAAGTCGGCGCGAACCTGGGGCTGGTCGCCCGCGAATTCCTTCGAGAGCGCGAGCGCCATCTTCACGGACGCTTCGAGATCGAGGTCGAGGTATTCTTCGGCGTACGCGCGCTTGAAGACGGTGACGAAAGTATCGACTTCGGCGGCGGTGCCGACGGCGAAGCGCTTTCCGTTCTCGGTCGCCTCGCGGCCCGAGAATCCGGCGCGGTTCAGAAGTCCGGCTACGCGGATGAAGCGCTCGGCGGCGCCGGTGCATCCCTTCGCGACCGCGTCGGCGACCTTGCGCGCTTCGGGTTCCGGGAGCTTGAGATCGGCGCTATCGCGCAGGAACTCGAGCGCGGTGATGTATTCGCGGGAAGCTGGACAGGGCCGGAATTCCGGCGC
>JAYVXM010000119.1:0-2269 GCA_043785205.1 Bdellovibrionales bacterium | reverse complement strand
TCTTCGCCCGCTTCCTTATTCAAGAAATAGTTCGCGGTCACTCCGAGGAGGATAAGGCCCATCACGAACACTCCCTTGAAGCAGGGAGGATTGTTCGCGCAGGACCCCGTTTTTTTCTCAGACGTGTTCGACATGGATTTCCACTCTCCGTCTATTTATTATACACAGCGTCATGAATTCGCGGAATGGGTCGCGGAAGACACGGGGCAAAGACCCGGCTTTCTTCGGTTAAATCGAGTACTTTCGCCGGGCGAGTGCGTCTGATTCAATAGCTTCAATGGCATATCGGGCGGCCCCGTTTCTTCTCATTTTGGCCCTGACGACTCTTTCGGCGGATGCCCGTGAGGACCGATGGCGAGGAACTCATGCCGCGTTCGAGCTGGGTCCGACTTTGCGACGGACCCATTCCGCTATTCGGCCGGGCATACCAAGTTCGGTCGGTGTCCAAGCCGGACTCGAAATCCGCCGGTCGTTGGGGCGCGTGGTTTTTCTTTCGGCGAGTTCGGAGTGGGCATTCTCGGGCCAAATCGGTTCTCGTTCGAACGCCGCGGTCGGGGATTGGAGCGGCTCGGAACTCCAGCCATTCATTCCCGGCGTCGGATTCAATTTAAAACGCACGCATTTTGTTTTTTCTTATCCGTTGTTCGGAACCCTCGTTCTCGTTTCGCGGGCCGCGAATGGCGACGCCGTAAAATATTCGGGAAGCCAGTTTTTCCAAGCGACGGCTTATTTCGAAACCGCTTTAGGTTTACTCGGAGCGCAATACCGAACGGGGACCTTTAATACCGAGACTGCAGGCGCGACCGTCACGAATTTGAATCCAAAACTGGAAGTGTCGGCGTTCACCATTTTCTTCGGATTTTTCCTGTTCTGAAGGAAAAGGCGTCATTTTTCTGCCGTTACTCAAGTCTTTAATGTCGCCCTGGATTCGCCAGGAAATATTTAAGGCCACCCCGCGTTGTCCGATAAGTAGGAGTGAAATTCAAATGCTCGAAATCAGGATCGAATTTCCGGAATTCGCGAAGAAAATTTCAGATTTTCGCGCTGACCCTTGGAATGGGGTTAAGCGCCTGTGGCGGGCATACGGGCGGTACGGCGGTCCCGTTAAATCCGCGACCTAATCTTCCGGGCGCATCGTCCGCCCTTTTCGAATCGAGCACCGAGTCCGGCTCCGCTCTCCCTCCGACTTCGACTTCCTTTCAAATCACAAAGGGCACGGGCGGAGGAAGTTACACGAAATTACGCGCTTCAAGCGCGAGTTTCGTTCTAACGGGTGGAAACATTAATGCGCCGTAACCCCGGTCTATTCCGATTTTTTCGGACCGTGGCGGTTTCGCTGCTTTGGTTGCAATCGACGGCTTCGGGCGCGACGCTCGATACGACTCCGAGAACGATGAGTTTTCAGGGCTTTCTCGCGAAGCCCAGTGGGGTCATCTACAACGGCATTCAAAACATGCAGTTTGGGATCTACATCAACGGCACGCGGGTCTGGTTCGCCTCCTATTCGGCGGTCAACGTGAGCGCGGGCTTTTTTACGGTCGTTATGGGCTCGTCAGCCCAGGGCGGCGTGCCCCTCGATCCGATAACCGGAATCGCGCTCCCGCCGGCGAACCTTCCGATCAGCCCTTCGTTTCTGTCGACGGCGAATTCGACCACCCCCGTCGAAGTTGAAGTCTCAATCTTCAATGGCGCCGCTTGGGAGACGCTCAGTCCGCGATTCGAAGTCACTTCGACTCTGTTCGCGCTGCAAGCCGACACCATCGACGGTTATGATTCCACCCAACTTGCCAAAATCGATGGTTCAGGAAACCTGACCTCCTCGAACGGCACGCCGGTCGTATCGCCCGCGGGAGTTTGGATCGGCGGCGGTGGAGCGGTCGGAGCCACGGGCGCTACGGGGGCCCCTGGCGCCACCGGCGCGACTGGTGTTCCGGGCGCGACTGGCGCGACCGGAATCATGGGTGCTACGGGAGCCATCGGCGCTACTGGAGTTACGGGCGCGAGCGGAGTTACGGGCGCTACTGGAGTTACGGGCGCTACCGGAGTTACTGGAGCGACGGGAGTTACTGGAGCGACGGGAGTTACTGGAGTTACGGGCTCTACCGGAGTTACTGGAGCGACTGGAGCAACGGGTGCAACTGGGGTTACTGGCGCTACGGGTGTGACTGGCGCGACGGGTGTGACTGGCGCGACGGGTGTGACCGGCGCAACGGGAGTTACTGGAGCCACCGGAGTTACGGGCGCCACCGGAGTTACGGGCGCCACCGGA
>JAYVXM010000118.1:0-2272 GCA_043785205.1 Bdellovibrionales bacterium | reverse complement strand
TTCTTCCGCATCCCGACCGGAGAGGGTAAGCTAAAATCGAGTGGGCCAGATCATCAGCGAAGAAGAAGACACGCTTTTCTCCGTCCTCATGGCGCGCGGCCAGGGAGGCGACGAAACCGCGTACGCCGAACTCCTCGCCGGCACCGCGCGGTCCCTCCACCGGTACGTCGCCCCGAAGGTCTTCGAGGCCCAGGGCGTGGACGAGGTCATCCAGGAGTCGCTCATTTCCGTCCACGAATACCGTCATACCTACGATCCGAGCCGCTCCTACGCCTCGTGGCTCTTCGCGATCGGAAGTAATCGCCTCGCCGACTACTGGCGGAAAACGAAGACCCGCGAGCGGCGCGAGCTCGCGATGGACGACGGCGAACTCGACCGGACGACCGCTCCCGCCGACGGCGAGGGCCGCGAAGAGGCCCGCCGGGCCCTCACCCGGATGATCGCCGAACTTCCTGAGCGCCAGAGTCGCGTCGTCGAGCTCCTGAAGCTCGACGGACTCTCGATCCGGGAGGCGGCGGCGAGACTCGGGATGAGCGAGGCGGCCGTGAAAGTGACCGCCCACCGCGCATACAAAGCGCTCGAAACGAATTTGAAGGGAGCCGGCCATGGAGACCGATGATCTGATTCTGCGATTGAAAAAGGACCTTCGACCCGTGACGAAGCTTCCCCACCCGGCGTGGCGGTTCTTGCGCTGGGTGGCCGTCGCCGCCTTCTGCGTCGGCGTCGGACTTTCGCTCATGGGCGTTCGGGAAGATTTCTCGGCCCAAATCTCGAACCCGCTTTTCGTTTTGAACGCGGTCTTCGCGCTCCTCACCTGCGTGCTTTCCGCCGCCGCCGCCTTCGTCCTGAGTGTGCCGGGGCTCGAACGCCGAACCCTCACCCGCGCGCTGCCCGTCCTCGCCCTGGCGAGCTGGCTCGCGTTTCTCCTCATCCTCGTCTTTTCGTCGGGCGATCTCCGGCCGGACCATAATTTCCGCTGTAGCGGGAGCATCCTCCTCTTCGGAGCCTTTCCGGGTGCGCTCCTCTTCGCCATGGTCCGCACGGCCGCGCCGCTCAGGCAGGGCTGGACCGGCGCGCTCATCGCCCTCTCGGCGGCGGCTCTCGGCGGCCTCGGCGTCCAGTTCTCCTGCGAGAGCGCCCGGCCGATGCACGTCCTCACCTGGCATGTCCTTCCCGTGCTCGTCCTCGGAGGGCTCGGAATTCTCCTCGGACGACTCCTGAATCGACCGGCCCGAAAATGACGCCCTCGACCGAGCCCCGGAAAAGTTCCCCGTCCGGCGGGCATCGAAATTGAAGCGGGAAGGGAAAGGAGACTTTCCCATGGAACTCGAGTTTAGAACGAACGATCCCCAAGCTGCCGCCCGTTACTTCGAGGCGAAGGCGAGTTTTTCCACCGGCCCGATGGAAGTCGAGCATGCCCTTACCCACGGCCGAAAGGTCGGCGTCGACTTCAATATCATCGACGTCCGTACGCCGGACGACTACGCCGAGGGGCATATTCCGGGCGCGACGAACCTTCCGGAAGCCCGCTGGTCGAGCGTCGCGGGACTTTCGCCGGATCGGCTGAATCTCCTTTATTGCTACTCCTCGGTTTGCCACCTCGCCGCCCGGGCCGCCGTCGACTTCGCGAAGGCGGGCTATCCGGTCATGGAAATCGACGGCGGTTTCGCCTCCTGGGAGGAGCACGGCCTCGATATCGAACGCGGAATCGAGTCGAGCGGAGAGGTTCGTCCGGGCTTGAAATCGACTCCCCCGTCGGCCTCCGGCGACGGGAAAATCGAATCCCTACTCTAAGTTTAGGCTCGGCCTCTCAGTCAGTGTCGCAGAATGAGACAAAGTCCGATTTAACGGGGTTAATGCGCAGGCCTTCCCGCGGGTTACGAATCCGGCCGTTGTGGCAATTCACGGGATTGCCATTTCTGAACGCACAGGTAGCCTTAAATATAAGGAGCCTACTATGAAAAACGAAACCCGCCTCTCGATCCTCTCCGCGTTCATCCTCGCCTCTTCCTTAGTCGCGTTTTCCGCGAGCGCCGGCGAAACCGGTCCTTGCAAACAAATCAAAGCCGCGTGCGAAGCCGGCGGATTCGTGAAGGGCGGCCATAAGAAAGACGGCAAGGGACTTTACGTCGACTGCATGAAGAAGATCATGGCCGGCGAAACCGTTCCCGGCGTAACCGTCACCCCGGACGAAGTCACGGCGTGCAAAGCGAAAAAAGACAAGCACGCGGCCGCGAAAGCCGCCAAGGCCGCGACCTAATTCGACCCGTCC
>JAYVXM010000117.1:0-7623 GCA_043785205.1 Bdellovibrionales bacterium | reverse complement strand
CAGAAGCTGTCGATCGAGTCGTTGATCCGCGTGAATAAATTCATCACGTTCGAGCTCTCGGCGAGCGCCCGGAGATGATACACCGTCCGATCCGCGATGGTCTTCATCGGCAGGACGTCGAGCGTGAACTGGCCGGCCTTGAGCCCGATATAATTGATTTCGATGATCTGCCGTTCTCCGACCCAAATCGGATTCACCTTGGGGCGCCGGTCTGGGTAGACGAACGGCGGCGGGGGCGGCGGAACCGATCTCTCGGCTTGGGCGACCTTCTTGCGTTTCGACGCCTTCTTCGCGACCGGAATCGTCGACGGACTCGGGGTCGGTCGCGCTCCCCGTTCGCTCACTTCGAAGCGGGCCCGGAGATCGGGCGGAAGCTCCTTGGCGACGGACGGAAGATCGCCGATCGGCGGCGAGCTCGAACACGCGCTCAGGGCCGTGAGCGTCGCCGCGAGGAGGATGGGCCGAAAAGTTCCCGACATCCTCCGACTTTAACGGAAAAAGCCGGGCCTGCGGAATGGAAAATCGAGGGAGAGGCTCCTCTTTCGACTAAAATAGATCCCCGGTTGGGCGAAGAACAGCTCGCGCCGCTACGGTCGGGCGAAGCCTAGAACAGTTTGTCCCCGCGGTCCGGCGGAGCCGGCCCATCCGGGACAAACCTACTTACGATGGAAGCCCGCCCATCGGGGCTTGAACCTACTCACGGAGACTAGTCCTCGAGCAGCGCGTCCCAGATCGCCTCGCCTTCGAGGATCTCGATTTCGGGTTCCACGACTTCGATCGTATCCGCCGCGATCCCGAGCGACCGCCATTTTACCCAGTCCTTTCCGGAGAGGAGAATCGTCGTCTCGGTCGAGTTCGCTTCTTCGACGATCTTTTCGATTTCGGGCAGCGAGAACGGATAATGGTCGGGGAAAACCGTCATGTCCTGGATCGCGTAACCGGCTTCCGCCAACGTGGCGCGCGCCCGCTCGGGATCGCCGATCCCGGCGACGAATCGGTATCGGAGAGCCGGATCTCCGGGCTTCACGCGATAGCGGGCCCGAATCCGGTTCCGATGCTCCCCGAGAGCGCCCGGAAAAGAAGTTCCTTTCGTGAGCACGACGAGGTCGGCCGGCGAGATCGCCGAGTAATCTTCGCGGAAAACTCGTTCTCCGAACGCGGTGTCGGTCACCGCGACGACGTAACGGTCGCAGAGGATTTTCCAGTGTTGGTAAGCGTCGTCCAGAATGACCAGGTCGAACTGACGCCCCGTTCGGATCGTGGCGCTCGACTGGAGCTCCTCGAACCGAGTAACGCGATCGGAGCCGACGCCGATCCACACGCCCGGAACCTGGTCGCGGATCAAAGCCGCTTCGTCGCCGCAAAGGCTCGGGGACGGCGACGGCTCGTAGGGAGACAGGATCCCTCCGCTTCGTTCCCAGGCACCTCGGTAACCCCGTAGGAGCACCGCGACCTGCATTCCGCGCGCGATCGCGTCCCGCGCGAGGCGAATCGTAAGCGGCGTTTTTCCCGAACCACCCGCCTGAACGTTTCCGATTCCGATCGTGGTCGTCGGTAATTTCACGGACTCGACGAGCCCGCGATCGCGAGCGAAGCGCGCGGCCCGGTTCGCGTTCGACCATAAGAACGAGGCGAGCCGATTCGGCGTGAGAGATCGCTTCACGCGGACCTCCCGTTCGTCGCGAGATCGAAGATTTCCTCGGCGACGCGTTCGGACGGGCTCCGTTCACCGAGAATCTTCCGGATCCTTTCGAACGCGCGGCGCATTTCGGCCGCCCTCGACTCGCCTTCGGGTCCGACGAGCCGGAGAAGCTCCGCGACCATTTTCGCGGGCGAGAAATTCTCGAGAATGAGCTCGGGAATTACGCGCGCGTCCGGAGCGACCGCGCCGATCAGATTCGTCAACGAAATCGATTTTCGGTAGCGGATTAGATGCTTGAAAATGAACTCCGAAACGGGGTGGGCGCGGTAAACAACGACGTGAGGCAAATCGAGGAGCGCCGCTTCGAGGCTCGAAGTCCCCGATTTCACGAGTCCGACGTCCGCGGCCCGCATCGCTGTCCAAGCGTCACCCTGACTGACCCGGAAGTCGAGGTCGGTCGCGCCCGGAAGCGCGAAAAGCGCGGCTCGAAAACGAGCGAGATCCGCGGTCTCGGGCAGCGGAAGGAGGACTTTCAAGCGCCGCCCCGGTAACCAGTCCCGTAACCGGCGAGCCGCCTCGACCATCGGCGCGAGGTGAAATCGAAACTCGGAAGGGCGACTCCCGACCATCAGGACGAGGACGGGGTCGGGACCCGCGAGTCCGAGCGATTCGCGAGCGGTCGCGCGGGTGAGCGCGAGCGGAAGCTCGTCCATGAGCGGATTTCCGACGTAGCGGAAAGAGACGCCCGAGTCGGCGTAAATGGCGGCTTCGAACGGAAGGATCGAGAGGACGCGGTCGTAATAGCGGGCGAGAAAACGGATGCGGTCCTTCCGCCAAACCCAGATTTTCGGCGGAATAAAGCACGCGAGCGGGAAGCCGAAGGGGCGGAGGCGCCGGGCGAGCTTGAAATGAAAATCCGGATAGTCGCAGAGGACCGCCGCGTCCGGGCGCTCCGCGCGCACGGCTTCGGTGAGTCGGATGAGGTCGCGCCGGATTTTCGGAAGTCGGCCGACGACCTCGACGAACCCCATCGCGAGCAGCTCCTCGGCCGGAAGGAGGATCCGTAAACCGGCGGCGCGAAGCTTCGGGCCGCCGACCCCGAACGCGTCGAGGGGTATCCCTCGTTTCGCGCAGAGCATAGTCAGCCGTTTCAGCGCTTCGGCGGCGTGGGTATCCGAAGAGGCTTCCGCGGCAGAAAAAAATACCTTCATTCGACCTCGATCTAGCGGGTGACGCCGCTTTCGCTTTTCCGAATGAAGGCGACTAAGGTTTGGACCTCGGGGAATTCGCCATACTGCGATTCGATTTCGAGGAGGCAGCGTTCTTTTTCGACGTCGGGCCGGATCCAGAGCTTGATCGCCTCGTTCACTTTCGAAATCGTGTCGGCGGAGTAACCGCGGCGGCGGAGGCCGACGATGTTCGCGCCCTTAATGGCCATTGGACGGCTCCCGACGGCGATGCAGAACGGCGGGACGTCGCGCTCGACCGCCGATTGGCCGCCGATGTAGGAGTGCGCGCCGATACGCACGAATTGATTGACTCCGGACTGGCCGCCGACGATCGCGTGGTCGCCGATAATCGCGTGGCCCGCGACGCCGACGTAGTTCGCGAGGATCGCGTGGCTTCCGACGATGACGTCGTGACCGAGGTGGACGTAGCCCATCAGGAGATTTCCGTCGCCGACGCGGGTGAATCCCCCGCCCTGCGCGGTTCCGAGATGGATCGAAACGGCTTCACGGATGGAATTCCGATTTCCGATCGTCAGCTCCGTGCGCTCCCCTTTATATTTGAGATCCTGGGGAACGAGCCCGAGGGTCGCGAACGGGAAAATCACGTTCTCTTCGCCGATCGTCGTGAACCCGTCGACCACGACGTGGGAAACGAGGCGGGTCCCCCGACCGATCTTCACGTGCGGTCCGATCGTGCACATCGGGCCGACGACGACGCTCGAATCCAGTTCGGCTTTCGGATCGACGACGGAAGTCGGATGGATGTTCGTGCTCATTTTTTCGGCCCTTCGAGCGACATGTGCGCGAGAATCTTCGCTTCGGCGACTTTCGCTCCGTCGACGGTCACTTCGCAGCGGAAACCCCAGATCCCCCCCCGGCACTTCTCGAGGACGGCTTCGATTCGCATCACGTCGCCCGGTCCGACCGGCTTCCGAAACCGCACTTCGTCGACCCCGAGGAGAATGACCGAAAAACCGCGCGCCATTTGTTCGGCGTCGTCGGCGATGAATGGATAGGTCGCGAAACTGGCAGTCTGGGCCATCGCCTCGATCGTTAAGACTCCTGGGAAAATGGCGAAGTCGGGAAAGTGGCCCTGAAACATCGGTTCGTTGAAGCTGACGTTTTTCTGAGCGACGACGCGAGTCCCGATTTTATCCTCGGTCCCCTTCGGCGTACTCAGGTCGCCCTTCGGCTCGATCGAGAGGACGCGATCGACGAGCAGGAACGGGAAACGATGGGGCAGGAACTTTCGGATGGCTTCCCCATTGATTGCGTACTTCCGCTCTTCCATTACTTCGACTCCTTTTTACGGTCGCGCTCTGCCACCATGCGATTCAGGATCGCGTGAGCCTTGAAATGATCCCGGTGCGTGCGCTGCGGATTCCCGACCGAAGTTCCGGCGATGGGAACGTCTTTGTCGACGAGGCTCATCGCCCCGACTTTCGCATAGTCGCCGAGCGCCGCCTTATTTCCGATTCCCGCCATGCCGCCCACGTACGCGAATCGTCCGATAAAAGTCCCTCCCGCGAGACAAACTCCCCCGCAGAGGATCGCGCCTTCGAGAATCGTCGAGTTATGGCCGATATGGACGTGGTTATCGAGCTTCGCTCCCCGACCGATCGAGGTTTCGCCGAACGTCGCGCGATCGACCATCGTGTTCGCGCCGATCTCGACGTCGTCGCCGACGGTCACGCGGCCCATGTGATAGATCTTCTGGTGACCGACCGGACGGTCGCCTTCCATTCGCGGAGCGTATCCGAAACCGTCGGAACCGAGGGTGGACCCGGCGTGAATGCGGACGCGATCTCCGATCTGCGTGAATTCGTAGAGCGTCACCCCCGGGAAGAAGACGCAGGCTTCTCCAATTCCGACGTCTTTGCCGACGTAGACGCGCGGATAGAGTATCGTGCCGCGCCCGATGCGGACCCCCGCTTCAACGACGCAATGGGGTCCGACCTCGACTCCCTCGGCGAGCCCGGCGCTCGGATCGACAACGGCCGACGGATGAACGAACGCCGGCCCGGTCCGGGCCGCAAGATCGCCCGGAAGATGCGCAACCGATGAAATTTCACGGGCGAACTTTTCGCTCAGAATCCCCATCGCGAGGTACGGATCGCGGCAAGCGACGACCGCCGACTTCTTCCAGAGCGGCAAGCCGGAAGCGGCGAGCGGCGCGACGAACGGCTCTCCGGTGATGAGGACGCCCGGCGCGGCCCCGGTTAATTCCGTCTGGTAACCCTTCGAAAAAAAGAACGCGCAGTCGGTTGGTCCCGAACCGGGAAGGGGCGATGGACCGGTCACTCCGATAAGGGCGAGCGCGGGCCCCAGGGCTTCGGCGTTCGCCAGCCGCCCCGAGGTCCACTCGACAATCTGCGCGACGGAAAAGCGGTGCTTCATCCGAAACGCGGGCCTTAGCCCTTATTCTTTGCGTTATAGGCCTTCACGAGGTCCGCGGTCAGGTCGTCCTTCTCTTGCGAGAAAATGACCGTCTGCTCGTTCCGATCGAGAACCATTTGATAGTTCTTCTTCGCGGCGATTTCCTTCACCATTTCCTTCAGGCTCTTCACGATCGGCGCGGTCAGCTCGCCCTCTTTTTGCTGAATTTCGGTCTGCGAACGCATGAGTTGCTGCTGGAACTTCATCTTCCGTTCCTGAAGCTCCTGGAATTTCTTTTCCTTGGCTTCGTCGTTCAGGACCATCGTTTGCTTTTTGAACTCGGCTTCGAGCTTCACGATGGCGCTTTGCTCGTCGTCGAGCATCTTCTTCTTGGTGTTGAATTCCTTTTCGAGCTGACCCTTGGCCTTTTTTCCGGCGTCCACGGTCTGCAGGGCTTTCTGCATATCGACGGTGGCGATCTTCGTGTTCGCGGTGTCTTCCGCGTGGGCGGTCGTAGCGAGGATTCCGAGAGCGAGAGCGAGGACATTTGCGATTTTCATTTGCGTTTTTCTCCTTAGGAATGAAGTCAGGAATAAACCCTTAGAATGGCGGACCGATGAAGAACTGAAATACGGAGTCGTCGTCGAAGCGGCCCTTTTTAACGGGGAAGCCCCATTCGAAACGAAGTGGACCGATCGGCGAAAACCAGCGAATCCCGAAACCGAGGTCGGAGCGAAGAGTGAGGTCGGTGAGACTCGGCCGGTCTCCCCAAACATTTCCGATGTCGTAGAAGAGGACGAACTTCAGTCCCGCTTCCTTCACGATCGGGTGTTCGAGCTCGAAAAGGGAGTAAAATTCGTACTTTCCGCCGACCGGAATCAGATACGGCTGGGGCGCGGACCCATCGGTCGGTGCGGTCATTTTCAGGCGAGAAGGCCCGACGGAGTAGAAGTTATACCCCTTCATATTGTTCGGACCCCCGAGGTAGAAGCGCTCGGACGGCGGGACACCCTTGCCGTTCTGCCCGTGCGCTTCGCCGTACTCGGTCGAGTTCCGAAAAACGAGATCGCCGACCAGCCGAGTATAGTAACGATTGTTCGCGATGGCTTTAACGAAGCTTTTATCTCCGCCGAGGCCAGCGACACCCGCGGTTTCGAGCGAGACGCTTTGGTAACTGCCGCCGGTGGTTTCGAAACGATTGTTTCGCTTGTCGCGAATGACGCTCCAGACGACGCTCGAAAGGACGCCGGTATCGTCGATTGTGTCCTGAATATCGGCGGGATCGGGATTCACGATCGCGAAGTCTTCGATCGTCAGACGCTCGCGTTTGTAGGTCAGGTACGCGTTTGTGTACTCGCCGAGCGGATGGCCGACGCGGACGTCTCCCCCGAATTTCCGAGTCGTGTACTTATCCGGAATGAAGAACGTGACGTAATAGAGGTCCGCGCCACCGGAAAAATTCGTGTCGAAAATATACGGATCGCTGAAACCGAGATTGATGCTCTTGTCGTGATTGTCCTTCGTGATGTTCGTCGAGAGGCTGATCGTCTGGCCCTTGCCAAGAAAGTTCGATTCGGAGATTTGGGTCTGGAAGAAGAGCCCCTTCGAAGAGCCGTACCCCGCGCCGAGCGTGATGGTCCCGGTCGGGCGTTCCTTGACCTGGATGTCGACGTTGACGATGTCGTTATGGTCCTTCGGGGTCGAGGTATTGAAGAGGACCTCGTTCGGCTGGAAGTAGCCGAGGCGCTCGACGTTTTCCTTCGACTGGCGGAACCGCGTACCGTTGTAGAGTTCCCCTTCCTTGATCTTGAGCTCCCGGCGAATGACCTTATCGTGGGTCTTCGTATTCCCGAGGACGTTGATCTCGCCGAAGTACGCGAGGTTTCCTTTTTCGAAGTGATAGTCGATATCGACGGTCTTCGTGTCGTCCTTGATCTCCATCTTCGGAATGACGTTCACGAAGGCGTAGCCGAGATCCTGGTATTTTTCGGAGAGCTTCTGGATGTCGGCGTTCCGCTTCGAAATCGAGAACGGAATCCCCTGCTTCATGCCGATGTCGGCGCCGAGTTCCTCGCGGCCGAAAAGGAGGTCACCCGAGAAGTCGATGACGCCGGTATTGTACTTCTCGCCTTCATCGACGTAGATCGTGATGTAGAGCCATTTCTTATCGTCGCTGATCGTGACGATCGGGCTCTCGTACTTGAACTTCACGTACCCGTTATCGAGGTAGTAATAGACGAGGCGCTGGAGGTCGTTCTTGAACGCCGATTCCTTGAAGTTCCCGGAGTTCGACATGAAGCTGAACGCGCCGCCTTCGCGGGTCTCCCCGAGCACGTTTTTCAGCTGGTCATCGGAGAACGCGTGGTTATTCAGGAA
>JAYVXM010000116.1:0-2282 GCA_043785205.1 Bdellovibrionales bacterium | reverse complement strand
AAGGCGGCGTTCGCTTCGCGCTCGCCGACGTTCAATGTTTCAAGCGTCGTGAGGAGTGTCGCTCCGGTATACCAGGGCATTTGGGCGGAGCCGTCGACGACGTTATCGCCGTCGACGGCGCAAATCGGAATGACATTCAGCGCGGGCGCGCCCACCTTCGCGCCCGCAGCGCCCACGTCGGCCACGATTTTTCGATAGACGACCTCTTTATATCCGACGAGATCCATCTTGTTCACGCCGACGACGAATCTTCGGATACCGAGGAGCGAGGCGAGCGCGAGGTGGCGTTTCGTCTGCCCCATGAGGCCTTGGCGAGCGTGGTTTTCGGCGTCGATCAGGACGACGACGGCGTCGACCGTGGAACAGCCGGTGATCATGTTTCGCGTGTACTGGAAATGCCCCGGGCAGTCGACGACGATGAATTTTCGGCGTTCGGTCGCGAAGTAGCGATAAGCGATGTCAATGGTGATCCCTAGCTCGCGTTCCGCGCGAAGACCGTCGGTGAATAGCGCGAGATTCATTTTCGAATCTCCTCTCCGATGAGAGGAGCTTTCGAGCTCGGATCGTTGGTCTTCAAATATCGAACCGATGTCGTGAAAAAGGCGCCCGATGAGCGTGCTCTTCCCGTCGTCGACGTTTCCGATGAAGGCGACTTTCAGCAGATCGAGCGAGTGGGAGGTATATGCCATCAGAAATACCCCTGACGTTTTCGGTCTTCCATGGCCGTTTCGGAAGCCCGGTCATCCGCGCGCGTGCCGCGCTCGGTCGTCTTCAGCCTCGCCACTTCGGCGATCACTTCGGATACGGTGGACGCGGACGAAACGAGCGCACCGGTGCAGGTAGCGTCGCCGATCGTACGGAACCGGACTTCCGCCTCGTACGCGCGCTCGCTTTCGAGCGGAAACTTATATGGAGTGACGGCGTAGAGGATTCCGTCGCGGGCGAAGACCTGCCGGCGATGCGCGAAGTAAAGCGAAGGAACTTCGATGCCGCGGTAATCGATATAGCTCCACACGTCCATTTCGGTCCAGTTATTGAGAGGAAACACGCGGAAGCTTTCGCCGGAAGCTTTCTTGCAATTGAAGATCGACCACAGTTCAGGGCGTTGGTTCTTCGGGTCCCACTCTCCGAACGCATTTCGGTGAGAAAAGAAGCGTTCCTTCGATCTCGCCTTTTCCTCGTCGCGGCGGGCGCCGCCGATGAGTGCGTCGAACCGATATTTCCCGATCGTCTCGAGAAGGGTTACGCTTTGGATCCGGTTTCGGGTGGCGTTCGGTCCCCGTTCCTCGGTCGCGGTTCTGCGGCGAATGGAATCCTCGACCGATCCGACGATGAGCTCGAGCGAGAAGCGAGCGACAAGCCAATCGCGAAACTCGAGGGTTTCCGCGAAATTATGCCCGGTGTCGATGTGGACGATCTTGAACGGGACGTTCGCGGGCCAGAACGCCCGCACTGCGAGATGGATCAGTAGGAGGGAATCCTTCCCGCCCGAGAAAAGGATGGCCGGATTTTCAAATTCCTCGGCGACCTCCCGAATGATGGAGATCGACTCGGATTCGAGATATTCAAGATCATTTCTACATTTCACGCCGCCACCGGGATCTATTCTCCATCCAATTTCCGCGACTTCCAAGGATTCCTATCGCCGCCAGTAGAGTGGCGGAGCGGAGAGTTCGATGCTCACAGTGATTCCCCTTTTTGGAAGTCCCTGTTTCAGCAAGGATTTCCCCAGATTTTCGTTGGTAAGGGGATTATGGAGCATCGAGCGCCCTTTCAAAAAGTCTCCGCACCAGGCTTCAGTGCGAAAATTTTAAGTTCGGTATCCTTTTTTGTGAGTCAACTCGGGGAGGCGGTTTTAAATGGGGCAGCCGTCTAATCGATAGTCACTTCCAAGCTCCGAGTCCCGATTATATGCGGGATGGGCTGGCCCGTTTCTCGCTTCCTGGGGAACGCCCATGACGAAGGTTTCGAGTTCACTTATTTTAGCCGCGATCGCGGCGAACGCCCTTTTCGCCTGCGGAAGAAATCCCGGCGCTCACGCGCGCCCCTACCCGGGTACCGAGAAAATCGAAGCGGCTCTCGCCGCGGCCGAGCCGAAGTGCGTCTCCTTCGATGCGAAACAAATTCGCAGAGCCGCGGTCGTCACCGGCAAGGAAAAATTCAAGACGGATCGCAGGGGTGTGTTCCGGCTGGAGTCCTACCGGGTCTCCCCATTCACGGATCGAACCGATCGCACGATTTCGAACGCGATTTACCAGGTCACCGAGTTCGAGGATCTCGCC
>JAYVXM010000115.1:0-2288 GCA_043785205.1 Bdellovibrionales bacterium | reverse complement strand
AAAAGGAAAATCGTGCTCCACGCGCTCAGGAACGAAAGCCAGTTTTTTCGGTCGCGGAGAAAATTCGTGTTCCAGAAATATTCCCTCACGACCGCGGCCGCGGTCGGCACGACGAGCCGGCCTTCCGATTCGAATCCGTAGCGGGGCGGTTTGAGGATTTCAGTGAGACGCGTCACGGGACTAGTATTGCGAACCCGCGCGCCTAAAACAATTGGCTATTCGGCTCCACGCGGTATCATTCGAAACAAGGGAAACGGATGCCGCACTTTTTCGGTCTTCTATATCGAACCATCCGTCGGATGCTCCGGTTCGCGTTTCGAAGGCCGCGCCTCACGCTGACGATCGCCGGCGTGCTTTTTTTGGCGGCGCTCGCGGGACTTCCGCGGTTGAAGATCGTTCTCGGGCCCGATGAACTCGTCGGCGGGGACTTCCTCTCCGCGACGCGGATGCGGGACCTGGAACGCGACTTCGGAACGAGTCCGAACGTCGTCGCGCGGTTTCAGCCGACGGGCGCGCGGGCGGGCGAGCCGATTCGCGCGCGCGACCTCGACGTCATCGATCGCTATCTCCAGTCGATCGCGCTCACGAGCTCCGGCGTCCGGAGGATTCTGAGCCCGTTTTCGGTGCGCACCTCGCGATTCGCCGCCGACACGCTGACCTACCCCCGCCTCGTGACTCCGGAGGATCCGGCGAGTCTGGAGAAACTTTCCGGCACGCTCTGGAACGGCGTCCTTACGGATCCGCGCGGCGCGAGCCGGGATTTCCTCGCCGATATCCAATTCGAGCCGGAGTTCGCTACGCCGAAATCCGCTCGCGCGCTCGAAGGCGAATGGAAATCCCGACCGGACCGGCCGGCGGATCTCGGGGCCTCGTTCACCGGCGACCTCATTTACCGGCTTCACATGGAAGAGGCGCTCGGGAAGGTCCAGCTCCTGAACCTCGCCGTCCTCGTCTTTCTCGTGCTCGGATTTCGGTATCTCTTCGGAACCTGGAAGAGCGGTTTTCTTTTCGGCGGCTCGCTCGTCTTCACGGCCGTTCTCATGCACGGCGCGATGGCACTCGCGGGTTCGCCGATCGATACGCTCTCGAGCACGCTCTTCGTTATGGTCACGATCGCGTCGCTCGAGGACTTCATTTTCGTCTCCTACGCGCGCATGCGCGAGGTGCCCGGAAAGAGTCATCGCCCTTCTTTTCGGCGGATCGTATTTCCGGGCTTTCTCACGTCGCTGACGACCTTCATCGGATTTTTCTCGCTCGCCGTTTCCGACTTGTCCGTCATCCGCCGCTTCGGAATGTGGGCGGCGTTCGGTTCGGCCGTCGAATGGATCGCGATCTTTCTTTTTCTGCCGGCCCTCCTCGAACTCTGCCCGCGACTTCGGAACTGGACGGACGCTTCGCGGGCGGGGGGGCGTTCCTGGCTCGATCGGTGGGGAAAGGCGACGCCGTCGCGGACGCTTACCGCGCTCGCGCTCGGCGTTTTCGTCGCGGCGGGCATCGGGCTTCCGCGAATTCACGTGAACGACGATCCGCTCGCCATCTTTCCGAAATCGCATTCCTTTCGGAAGGAGTTGAAGAGCCTGATGGACTCCCGAGGCTGGGTCGGCGAGGTGAACGTGGTCTTCCCGAAGTTCGACGCCGAAGAGATGACCCGGGTGGAAAGCGTCCTCGCGAAGCTTCCGAACGTCGCCCGCGTGATCAGTCCTTCCGGAATTCTCCGCGAAGTGAAATCCGGGGAAGGCGTGAAGGACCGGGCGATGCTCGAGGCCCTCGTCGGGCGGGAGACCGCGCGCGGGCGATTTTTCACGCGGTACGTGAATGACGACGGGAAGGCGCGGCTCGTCCTCTACCTCGAGAGCATGGAGCTCGCGAAGTTGAACCTGCTCCTTGCGGGCGTCGAGAGTGCCTGTAAGTCCGTCGGCTGCTACGCCGCCGGTTCGCTCGTCGCCTACGCCGAATTTTCGGGCCACGTTCTCGCGACCCTCGTCGAGAGCCTCGCGACAAGCCTCGCGATGGTCGCCCTCGTGATCCTCGGTTTCGGGTTTAGCCTCGGTTACCGGTGGCGGGAGACGCTCCTCCCGATCACGATTTCGTGCCTTTTCGGGCCGGCCTTCGTGATCTTCGCCCAGGCGGTATCCGGCCTCGATCTGAATTTTTTCACGAGCGTGATCGCCGGAGTGCTCGTCGGAATTTCCGGGGATAACGCGATTCAGTACCTTTGGTCCGGCCGGAAGCGTGGACTGGTCGGAGGGATCGACGAGCGGGGTGGGGGATCCGTCCAGTGCGCCGTG
>JAYVXM010000114.1:0-2289 GCA_043785205.1 Bdellovibrionales bacterium | reverse complement strand
ACCGTGGGGAAACGTTTCGCACTCGATCTCGGCCCGCGCGCGCTCGGCGAATTCTCGGCCGGCTTCGAGGCCGGCCCCCGCGACGAGCACGACGAATTCCTCGCCGCCGTAGCGCGCGACAAACTCGCTCCGTCCGGTTACCCGCTTCAGCGCCTTCGCGATCCGGCGAAGCGTTTCGTCTCCCGCCGGATGCCCGTTCCGATCATTAAAATGCTTGAAGTGATCGACGTCGAAAAAGGCCACGCAGTAAGGTTGATTTTTCTTCTCGGCCCGTTCGTGCTCGAGTGCGAGCCGCGTTCGGAAAGCGCGGAAATTCGATAGGCCGGTCATCTCGTCGGTAAGCGACTGCCGCTCGAGAAGATCGCGCTTCGCGCGTTCCTTCGTCACGTCCCGGGCGAGGAGCTGATAGACCTCGCAGTAATCGGCGAGCCAAACCCGCGCCCCCGTGAACTCGAGGATCGTCCCGTCTTGACGAACAAGTTCGAGCGCGCCATTCGGATTTTCGAACCACCCCTCGACCGACCGCCGGTCGGCCTCCGGAAAATAGTCGGGGAAAATCGAGCCCTCGGTCGGACGGCCGCTCTCGACGAGTCCGCGAAAAGCGCCGTTCGTTTCGAGGATTTCGTAGTTCCGAACGTCGACAAAGAGAATCCCGTCGCGGGAACGGTCGAAGAGATCCGAGTAGTTCGCGAGCTGGGAAAATTTTCCCCCCACGACCCGGCCTTCTAATTTTTCGCGCGCCAACGAGGATGCCTTCTTTCGAGCCATATCTTCTCTTCGAAAGAACGCCCGCCGGAATGAAGGAAAATGAACGTCAAAGAACTAACGGACGGCCGTGATCCATCCCGCGAGAACGTTCGCGGCCTCGAAACGGGTGATCGCCGCGTTCATCCCGAAAAGAAGGAGGACGAGTCCAGCGGCGGTCGCGAGCGCTTCGTAACCTCTATTTTTCAAGAAAAGCGCGCGCGAGAAGCGCTGGGCGCGCGTTTCGGCGGAGTATTTCATTTCGTGGTACGCGGCGAACTTCGTGATCCGGGGGATGAATCGCGGAACTTCGCGAAGGTACCGGGGGAAGGTCGCCGGAAATTTCTCGGCGAGCACGCGCTCTTCTGCGAGCGAAACCGCGTACAGAAGCGAAGAGCCGAGGAAAAGAACGAGCGTGAGCGCGATCCAGGCCGATTGGGAACGCGCGACTCCGCAAGCCATCAGGAGTGTTCCGAGATAGAGCGGGTTTCGGACGAACGCGAAGGGACCCGCGATCGAAAGGCGGCCCTCTTTGTCGAGAAATCCGCTCGCGTAGGCGCGGAGGACGGCTCCGAAAAAAATGAGGAGAATCCCCGCGAGATCGGGGGGTTGACGAACGACCCACGGAAGCGCGAGGAGCGCGGCCCAGGAGAGATAGTGACGAAACTTACCGCGGATCATGCGTTGGAATTCGAAGGCCATAAGGTTTCGCGCCCATCGTCGATCAGATCTCCGCTGAAAACCAGGTCCGGGCACTTCCCGGTTTTTCAGCGATTGAGTTGGTCGGGACGACTGGATTCGAACCAGCGACCTCTTGCACCCCAAGCAAGCGCGCTAGCCAGGCTGCGCTACGCCCCGATCCTTATTTGTCGTTACCGGAAAGTGCGGACCAGAATCAAGGGTCGATCGGAACCTAATGATAATGCAACGCGTTGTTAATATTTAGAGAAACATTACTCCGTTCGCACGCGTTTATAGGCGCTGGACCTAACCGAAGGATGCTAAAATAGAATTCATCAACATTTAACGGCCGGGAGGGCTAATGTTGCGTGGCCGAGAATTAGCTGATTTTTTGAAGAGCGCCCGGACAAGTGCGGGTCTGTCGCAAAAGGAAGTTGCGGCGGTCCTCGGTTACAAGTCTTCGCAGTTCGTTTCGAACTGGGAGCGCGGCCTTTCTTCGCCACCGATCGGAACGCTTCGGCGTCTCTGCCGTCTCTACAAGACCGACGAAGCGAACGTTTTCCGAATCATTCGTGAAATCGCGATCCGTAAACTCGAAGCCGATCTCGAGCGCGAATTCTATTCGGAAGAAGCGCCGATCACTTAAATCGGGACTAAACCGCGAAGCGGGCGGCGACCGCGACCTTCGAAACGGCCGGCGCTACGACCGCCGATTCGGAAACCGAATCGATAATTTCGTAATTCGCCGGATCCTTGAAGACTTCGGCGAGGATCGAGCGGTGAAGATCATGCCCGGCGCGGTGAAGTTTGAACGAACCGCGAACTTGAATACCCGCGAGCTTGAAGTCCCCGAGCGCGTCGAGG
>JAYVXM010000113.1:0-7654 GCA_043785205.1 Bdellovibrionales bacterium | reverse complement strand
CCCGAAGCACCGAGCTTCGCGATAATCGCCGCCGGAAGCGACATCGGATTCACGTGGTGGAACTCGAGGCGGAATCCGTCGTCGGTCACGACCGCGATTTCGAAGTAAAGGGACGGCGTCGGATGCCCGTCCCAGGCCCGGACCCACTTCGTCGAATCGCCCGTCGGCAAATTCTCGTACCCGTAATAATTCGCCTCGATCCGACCGCCAGTCGGCGCGTGCACTTCGCTTCCGGGGCGGGTTCGGAGGTCGCACCCGCCGTGGTAATACTGGCCGGTCCCGTAATCCTGGTGTTGGACGTAGTTCTGGGCGATCGAATGGCCCGGATCGAGAAACGTGATCGGCCAGCTCATGCCCGTGGGAAGCGCGTGGGGTTCCCGCCCGATCGTGCGCTTCGCCTTCGGTACGGGGGTCATCCCGAGGGCCCGAAGTTCGGCGGCTTTCAAGATGAGTTCGTCGGCGCGGGCTCCGAGGATCGCTAGAAAGAAGGCAACCCCGAGGGCACCCAGAAACTGGCCCCTTTGCCTGCTGGTATTCCTACGTAAGTGCCGGACTTTTAAAAGGAATGACGGCCATTTCAATCGGATCCGATTCAAGGGGGGCATTTCCTTCATGACCTCAAGGGTATAGAAGAGTTCATCCGCAGGCAAAGGGGCCAGTTTAATTAGCGTTCGAGAACTAGGACAGCTATAACGCGCCCATGAAGTTTTCCGGCCCCACCCTGGGATGCCTCCTCCTCGGCTTCGCTTCGCTGAACGCGATGGCGGCCCTCCAATCCCGTCGCGGAAACGAAACGGGCGCGACGACGTGGATTCGCACTGCCGACGACGGGCGCTTCACCCTCGACGAAATCGGCGTGGACGTCGCCGGCTGGCCGGTCCTCCTTTCCCATCGGATCTTCACGACGGCGGTCGAGGCCGATCGCGCCGCCCGCCGCGCCGGCTTTTTCGGAATTCCGACGGCGCCGCTCTACGCGCACGACGAAAACACGGCGCGTGAACTTCGCTTTCCCAACGTGAAACCCCTCTGGGAAATCCGGAACGAGTGGTCGACCGACTGGGAAATGAAGTACGGCGAATGGGTCGAGAAGAACATCGACCGCGACTTTTTCGTCCATACGAACCAGCCTTCGGATTGCGCCGACCTCGCCTACGCCGCCCGCTGGATCTTCGCGCGGGAAAACGGCCTGCCCATGGCGAATCGCCTTTCGGGCACCGGCGACTACTTCACCCAACGTTCGGTGAAACCGGAGTGGATGCTCCTCCCGACCGACCCCGACTGGACGAAGGATCGGCGCTTCCGCGCGGCGCTCGATTACCTCCTCGCGATGACCTACACGCACACGCTGATGGGCGATAGCTACCCGGTCGCGCTCGATCCGACCACCTTCCGCGCGGGGATCCACCACCTGAGTCTTCTCGACGATTCGGGACACACGCTCCTCATCCACCGTACCGATTTCAAGACCCCCGGTGGGCTCCCGTTCCTCGTCCTCTACTCGACGCTGCCGATCGTCGTCCGCCAGCTCGCCGAGCAAGCCTATTTTTACTCCGACCAGCCGAAAGTCGACACCGGCGGCTTTCTCCGGATGCGGTGGCCGATCTTCTCGGGGAATTCCGTCACACTTCGAAAAGCCACGAATATGCCGGGTTATTCCCTCGAGCAGTACGACCCGAAGTTCATGGACGGCCAATCCTCGTTCGGCCTCGCGGTCATGCGCAAGCTGAAGCCAACCTTCAGTCTCGTCACCGCGATGCGCTCCGCGATCGACGGCGTGCGGGCGATGATCCAGGATCGCGTGAAGATCGTCGAAGACGGTTTCGCGCTCTGCTCGAAGGCGCCCGGCGGTTGCCCCCCGACCTCGGCCGACTACGAAAACTGGAGCACGCCGAGCCGTGACGCCCGGATCCTCGCCCAGACGAAACTCGTCACGAGCATGGCCTCGCTTGGAAACGCCGACGAGCAGAAGCAAATGGACGCCCTCGAGAAGACCGAGCTGAAGAAGCCAGTCATCGATCTCGGCGGAGAGTCCCTCGACTTAAATATCGTCTACCAGGCCTTCCGTCACCACCTCGCGTCCGCGGACCCGAACCAGCCGATCGAACTTCGCTGGGGAGCCCGGCCGGAAGCATTGACCGAGATCTTCCGCCAGCGGATCCAAACCGGCTACCGCGATCGCGCCGCCGCGATGGCGAGCGCGGGCACGACTTGTCTCGGGAACCCGGGCGCCGACTGCGCGCCGGGCGGCCTTCGCTACCTCCAGGAAAACTCCTTCGAACTCGACACGAAGCTCAAGGAACCGGCCCTTCTCGAGAGCGCGTACTGCCGCGACACGGGCGAGCGGGATCCGAAATGCGTTCGGCTCCGCTCTCAGCTCGCCACGACGCAGCTCACGATCGGATCCGAAACGAAATCGCTTCGCGAATGGATCGACGCCTCGCTCGAGCTGAACTCCGACCCGCGCGTCTCGCTCGATCGCCGGAACGGGCGGGAACCCCTCCCCTACGCGAAACTCGAGATCACCGGAGCCCATGAGTTTCGGCTCCGCGCCGGGGTCGCCTTCGTCCGCGACCGCGCTTCGCTTCGCGGAAAACTCTACGACCGCCGCGGGAATGGATTCATCGCCCGCGCGCTCCCGGCCGGGCTCATCGCGCTCGACGCGAGCCTCGCGGACCACCGCGGTCTCTTCGCGCGCGGAAACCGTCTCGTGTTCGCCGATCTGAACGGGGCCGGCGAAGCGAAGGTCTTCGAAAGCACCCTGCCGGTGCTCGAAGGCCGGCTGCTCGGAAAGGCGACGAACGGCCGCGAGCGCGTCCTCGTCTTCACCGAACGCGGATGGCGCCTCCTCGAATCGAACGGAAGCGTTTGGACGGATATCCTTTCGGGCGCGATGAACGCGAAGGCGTCGCTCGACCCGAAATTCGACCGCGAAATGCTGGTTTTCCAGACCGGAGCGAATCCGACCGGCGGTTGGTCCCTTGTCGATCTGCGGGCCGCGCGGCCGGCCGTCCTTCCGTTCGACGGCGTTCCGTCGGCCGACAACGGCCGCCACGACTACGCGCTCGCGCGCGCGATCTACCTTCAAGTCACCCAGCTCGGACCGAACGGCGAAATCCTCCGGACGATCCGGGTCGATCGTGCCCGCGGAACCCTCGGAGTCGCGTGGGGACTTCGGAGTTACGTCGGTCACGTCACGAACGACGATCGGCTGGCCTACTTCGGCGATAAGGTCGGCGACGTCGACTCATTCTACCGCGCGGAAATCGACGCCGACGGAAAACTCGGCCCGCGCGAGCGCCTCGCCGCGAATTTCTACCGCCAACTCGACTACGTGATCTTCTACGGCGGCGTCGCGAAGATGGTGACCGCCGCGATCGGACCGGACGGAAATCTCGTTCCGGTCGAACTCCAGCCCGGCGAGCAGTGGTTCAAGCATATTCGCGGCGACTCGATCGTCGCGCTGATGAAGGACGGCGATTACGGGATCCGGAAAGTTTCCGGCGGCGGTACGATCCTTCAGGACGGGTTTCTCGGCATGCCGCTCGAGGGCTCCGGCGAAATCCCTTACCGTTTCCTCGTTCGGCATTGGAAAACGCTCGATCCGACCGGAGAAGTTCCGGCGACTTCGGCGAGCCTCACCGACGCGAGCCATCCCGAACGGTTCGCGATCCAGACCGGCATGCTCCTCGGCGATTCGTACGAGCATGCGCACGAGCCCTGGTCCGTCGACGGGTACGACGGGGTCGACGCCGTCGATCTCGACGCAGGCACCGTGATCAACGCCGGGTCGCGAGCGTACTGGATCGGGGACTGATTTCCGCGAACGCCGGTTTCGCGATCGGTTCGATGAGCGGGAGACCCGGCCGGGTCTCCGTCGGCTCCGCGACGATTCCGAGCAAGGTTTCGATCGTCGGACGGAGATCGACTTGCGAATAGGATTTCGCGATCCGCGGCCGATATTTTCCCATCGTGCGAAGCTGAGTGGACGGGATCACGACGGCCCAAGTCCGAAATGCGCTCGGCAGCCACATCCCGTGGGAAACCCAGAAGAGCCCGTTTCCCCGGCCATGGTCGGTCGTCAGCACGATCGTCGTATTCGCGCCGTAGGCGCCCATATCGCGGAGTTTGTCCCGAAGGTCACTGATCCAGTCGTCGTAATGACCGAGCGAGTCCACGTAGTTCCGGTATTGGTCGAGGTGTCCGAATTCGTCCGAATCGAGCATCGAAAGGTAGAGGAAGCGCGGCCGATGATGGTCGAGGTAGAGGTTCGCGAGGGCGTGGGTATAGACGTCCTTCCGGGCGCCCCAGAGCGGTAAGTCGGCGCGGGCGCGCGCCGTAATCGCCGCCGCCTCGTTCGCTTCGTCGGCGCCGACCCCTTTCGGATAATCGTCGTGGTCGACGTCGCGGGTAATCCGGCCCGGATGCCGCTCGAGCGCGCGGCCGAGTCCGTTCCACGACGTGAACGCCGCGAGATCCCGCGCCGCGAATCCGCGATCGATTAGTCCGTCGAAGATCGTCTCGCGGTCGATGTTCGCGCAGGAGTTCGTCCGGCAGCGGTCCTCGAATTCGCCGGAAAGGAGTCCCCGGTAACCGGGCAAGCTGAGCGCCGCTCGGTTCGCGACGCGAAACGTCCCGCCGGTTTCGCCGTCGCCGTAGATCCACGCTTCGCCGTGTTTCGCCATCGCCTGGATTTTCGGAAAGAGCGAGGTGCCGAGCGGCTTTCCGGCGCGGGAGGGTTTCTGGACTCCCCTGAAAAACTCTTGCCAGCGAACGCCATCGATCGTGACGAAAATGCCGTTCCCTTCCGGCGGAATCCGATCCGCGGAGGCCGGCGTGACGGTCAAAAGATACAACGCGACTAGGGTGGCGAAGCGCATGAGGAGGTCCCTTTCTCTCCATGCTAGAATGCCTTTCGTGAACACGCCAATCGTCAGATTAACATTTCGGTCGCGTCAGGATCGGGTTAGGGCGAACGGAATCAATCGTGGGAATGGCCGACCGCGTCCACCTTCTCGATCGATTCGAGCGTGACCGAAGTCATCAGGCGGCATCCGAACCGATCACCTTCGTAACGAGCGACGCTTTCTTCACCCATCGCGGTCGCGAAAATCCGCTTCGACGTCCGATCCGTGCGGAAATTCGGGAGAATCGGCAGGGTCATTTTCTGATCCGCCCGGCACTGCGCTTCGGTGCGGCCGGCGACGAAAATGCACGAGCAAAACTCCTTCGCCCCGAGTTGACGTATGAGGGCCGGGGTCCGCTTGTACTCGGATAATGGAACGTGCCGACGCGCTTTCAGAAAGCGTTTCGCTTGGCCCAGATCGTCAATACACTTGCGATGATCGGTCGGTAGGGACGCCTCGACTCCACGCCCGATCGTCTTCAAAAAATTCCGGGCGGCGGTGAAGAACTTTCCCCGAATCGGCGAGGCACCCCGATCGGTGGCGAGCCGGACGAGGACGAGCTTCGTCGAAGGGCTGCCGACGACGACCTGACCCTGATGGCCGTTGAGGAAAATCGAGTCGAGCGGAAGGTCCGCGAATTCGGATCCGCACCCGCGCCCCGGAATCGGGAGGTTCGTGCGGGCCATCGCCGAGTACGCCGTCGTGTATTCGGTGCCGTCGACGGCGGCGACTTCCACGCCGGGCGCCACTTCGGTCATGAGCTTGAAATAGTCGGCCGGAATGATGCGCTTTCCTCGGTAAACGCCCTTTCCGACGAGGAGTTCGCCGATTTTCGCGTACTCGCGAGCGGTCATGTAGACATACGATGCGCCGACGAACGTCCCGTGAGCGTCCCGTTCGAAAACCGCGTTCGGGATCCCGAGCGGAATGAAGAACGCGTCCCAGGGGAACGCGTCGTACGTCGCCTTCGGCATCGCGCGCAGGAGAATTTCCATGACGAGGTTCGCGTCGCCGCTCGAATAGTAGAAGTGCTTCCCGGGCTCGCCGTCTTGCTTGCGAAGCGGGCGATTCACGACGTAGTCCGCGAATCCGAGTTTCGGGCCCTCGAGGTAGAGCATCCGCACGACGTCCGCGTGGACCGGGATCCCGAAGTATTCTTCTTGGAAGTCGATTCCGGAGGACATCTGAAGGACGTCCCGGACGGTGGCGGTGCCCGTGAAGTCGGGGAACCATTTCCGGACGGCGTCGTCGAGCTTCAGGTACCCGCGGTCGATCGCGATCCCGGTGAGAATGCCCGCGACGGTCTTCGCCATCGACCAGGAAAGATGCTTCGCGTCCGGGCCGTACCCGTTTCCGTACCGCTCGTAGAGGATCTTCCCATCCCGCATCACGAGCGCGGCGTCGGTCTCGAGCCATAGCGAGTGCTTCGGGAAGAGTTTCGCGTCGAGCGGATTCGCGGGCGGAACTTCCGGAACGTCCGCGGCGATCGCGACCGAGAGGACGGTGGCCAGGACCAGGAGCGCGACGATCGAACGCAGTTTCGGCATGGGCGGGAACCTAGCCCGCTCCCCGGGCGTTGTAAAAATGAAAATCCCCCGCTCCGGGGACCGGCGCAGGGGATTTTACTGAGTGATTCCTTGTACTTTACGCGACTCGTTAACGTCAGTCGCCGTTCTGGGATTTTTGGAAGGCGTCTGGCAGGCCATCCGTACGCGTATTTCCAGTCTTCTCCGGTTCGATCGGCTTCGCCTTCTTCGTATCGACCACCGACCCCGGATTCACGCAGGTGGAGGCGCCGGGCGTGAACTTCGGCATCGTCACCGTGATCGACGTATATTGATACGGCTGGAACTTCAGCGTCGCCTGGTTATAGGAGCAGCACTCCTCTAGATTCTTCTTCGTCTGCTCGAGGTTCTCTTTAGGCGTGCCGCCTTCCGCCTTTACCGGAGATTTCTCCTTCGAAATGAGGATCGCGGTCGCCGCGGCGGTCCGCTCCTTGTCCGTCACCTCGAGCTTGGCCAAACGTTCGTACTCCCCTTCGGTCCAACTCGGCCCGACGGCGACGGTCGATTCGGATTGCTTGTTCGCGGTTTCGCTCCAGTCGAGCCCGGCTGGCTTCAGATGTTCCTGCGTAAGGGAATTGCCGACGGCGAGTTCCGGATAGAGTTTTTTCAACGCTTCGTCGGTGCGGGCGTCCGCAAGCCCCACGAGCTTCTTCGTCAGCCCCTTCCTATCCTTCGCGCCCTTCTTATTCTTCTCGACGACGTAAGCCACCTTCGAAGCGTAGCTCGTCGCTTCGACCTTCGAAATCCGGCCGTTCGGCCCGAGGGCAGCCGCGAGACCATCGACCTGCTTCTCGAAAAACTTCGTGACGAGTTTCTCTTCGGAAGTCGAGGAGATGTCCTGATCCTTCTGTTGCTTCACGAGGATTTCCGAGCTGCCCCGCGAATAGAGCGAGTAAATCGTCTTCGTCGTCGCGTTTTGCTCGTCCCAGCAACCCGCGATTGCGCGCTTCTGTTCGGTCGTGAGTCCGGCGGGCTTCGCTTCGCATGCGCGCGTCGTCTCATTCCGAACTTGGGTCGTCGGATCACACTTTGCTTCACAAGCGCCGGAGGTCGCGTTCCGCTCTTCCTTGGCCGTGCACTTCACGCGACACACGTTCTTGCCGGGATCCCGCTCCTGAGGCTCCTTGCAATGAACCCACATCGCTTCGCCGACTTTTTTCTCGTAGGCCTTCTTTTTGCGGGCGA
>JAYVXM010000112.1:0-7661 GCA_043785205.1 Bdellovibrionales bacterium | reverse complement strand
CCAGGCCGTCGCGCCCGGATCCATGCCGGCGAACGAGTTCCAGGTCGTGGGCGAGATTTTTCGCATTCCGTACGTCAGTTCGATTTCCACGGCGCGCGCGGTCCGGGCGGGGAGGGCGAGGGACGTAAGGATCAGGAGCGCGACCCCACTCGCGCGACGAAGCGACCTCCGGCGAAGCAAGCGAAAGACGACGAGAAGCGCGACCCCGGCGAGAAACGCCCACGTTCCGCCGAGCGCACGCAACGGGGGATAGAGCGGAGAATTCGCCGCTCCCCGCGAGTTCGCGGCCACCGCCGCCGTGATGCAGCCGTCGCCCGATTCAAGGGCGGGATGCGCGTTTCGGCCCTGGGCGTCCCCGCCGCAACCCGTGTCGATCACGGTCGGTCCGCCGACCACCACGCCCGAAATCGCCCCCTGACCGTTCGTGCCCGTGTAGCTCCCGCAATGGAGTCCGGTCCGGAAAGGTTTTCCGCGTTCGTAGAGACATTCGATCCCGTCGCGGTCGTCCTGGGCGATGTCCCGGCGCCCCGGGTCGCTCGGGTCGAGGCCGGTCGCCGCGGTCTGGACCATCGTCGCGCCCGTGATGAACGGATCGACCGAGGTGTACGTCGGCGGCTCGATCGGGTGGTCGAGCCCGAGGCAGTGGCCGATTTCGTGGGTAATGACGGAGCGAAGGTCCGCTTCACCGAGGGCGGGATTAAATGTCATGGTCGTCGAGGAATTTCCGTTCAGAACGATGTCGCAATCGGCGAACTCCGAACTGCGAAGGACGGTCGTCGCCGCCGCGAGGGTGGACGTGGACGCGCCGTAATAATTTCCTTCGCCGGTCGTCCGGTTATCCCACTGTATGACGTTCACGCCGTCGCTCGCGTCGTAGGTCGCGGTCGTCGTCCCGGCGAGGCTGACGCGTAAATCCGCGCGGCAGGCTGCTCCCCACGCGTCCACCGACTCTCGGACCGCCTGCACGAGCTCCGCGGAGGTGATCGGAAGCGCGACGGACCCGCCCATGACCGAAAGATTCGTGTTCACGACGAAAGTCACCGTCCGGCCGGTCCAGATCGGTCCCTGCGAGACCGGGCGTTCGCCCTTTTGGAAGTCCGGACCTTTCAGGAAGATGAAGGCGCGGGCATTTGCGCCGGGAAGGAGAATCGCGAGTGCGAAGAGAAGCGCGATGCGTGCGGACCCCTGCGCGAACCCCATCAGCGCCGCACCCGGAACGCGTCCGCGTCGCCGGCGATCAGCCAGCGGATCTCCCCCGATACGAACGCGACGGATTCGAGACGAAGATCGATTTCGGAGCCGGGAGTCGGCTCGGTGATCGAAAGCGGATAGACGGTCGACCGGGAGAGTTTCGAATAACTTCCGGAGGGGATGAAGACTTTGAAGGATTTCGTGAGCGTCGCGCACGTGGACGCCGTTCCGACGGCGATCGGATCGAAGACCCAGAAAACTTTTCCGTTTCGATTGAGAGTCGCGCGGAATTTCGCGGTGAGCGCGCACGCCGTCTTCGACGCCGCGGCGGCTTTACCGACGGAAGTCGCGTACGCCGGCGACGCGGAAAGCGCGAGCGAGAGGAGAAGGAGGGCGAGGCGGGGACGATTCGGCCGAACGCGCATGAGTGTTCATTTTTTCAAGAAAATCGCGCCGTTCCAAGCCAAACCTCGCCGGCGCGACGAATCCCGAAGTCACGGGATTGACGGCGATCGGACCGGGCTTTAGGCGGCGGCCGCGCGGTTTTTCCGCGGAAAGCGAAGCGAGAGCGTCGTCCCTTTACCACGCGTGGTGTCGATTTCGACTTTGCCCGAAAAGGATTCGGTGACCGACTGGACGATTTCGAGGCCGATTCCGCGCCCGGATACTTCGGTCACGGTTTTCTTCGTCGAAAATCCCGGCTGGAAAAGAAGGGCGAGTGTTTCCTTCGCTTCGAGCGGGCTCGGCGCCGCGACTAATCCGAGACCGACGGCCTTCCGATGGACGGCGGCGAGATCGACTCCGTCGCCGTCGTCGCGAATGGTGACTACGGTCTCGGCCGTTTCCTCGGTGAAGTTCACCCAAATTTGGCCGGCGGAGGCCTTGCCTTTTTTAGTCCGGACGGCCGCTGGCTCGATGCCGTGATCGATCGCGTTCTGGAGAACTTGGACGAGCGCCTCCTGGAGGCGGGAGAGATCGGCGCCTTCCCATTCGGAGATTTCGCCCGCGAGGTGCAGACGAACTTCCTTCCCGAGGCGGCGCGCGGTATCGCGGGCCACTTCGCGGAGATGTTGGAACGTCACTTCGAGGGAAAATCGCTTTTGGGTCACGGAGTCCTTATCGGAAAGGTGCGGATTCGAAATGAGCGTCGGTATTTTGGCGTCCGGGCCGGGGTTCCTTAAGCGATTCGAATCGCGGATACTTAATCGATGTCGGACTTCCAACGTAAAATCGCCTATCTTGTTTTGGGCGCGCTCTTCCTCGGGCTCGAGGTCGCGCGGCGGACCGTCGACGGGGGAGTGCCCGACGGAGTCGCCTTCGCGATCGCGGGCGTCGCGCTTTTCCGATTCGGATACCCGCTCCAACGGCACGCGGTCGCGAATCTCAAACGGTTCCGCCTCACCCCGCGAACGATCGTATGGTTCGTCTCCGTAGTCGCATTTTGGTATTCCACCCTCATTTGGGTTTGGTGGAGCCGGCGGACGCCGAACTTTCCGCTCTTCCTCCTCAATGCGGAACTCCGAACGACGCTTTTTTTCGATTGGGTTCCGGTCTTGATCGTCGTGGGACTCGCGCTCGACGCGCGAGCGGAGAAAAAAATCTCGCGAATCGCGTAGGAACCTAGGATGAGGAATTGAGGACCGCGAGCAGCGATCCGATCCCGGCGGCGTCGTTCGAATCGAAGGCGGCGAGTTCGTGGCTATCCAGGTCGAGGACCCCGACGAGCTCGGTGCCGCGATGGAGCGGAAAAACGATTTCCGATCGCGCGGCGGCGTCGCAGGCGATGTGCCCGGGGAACTGATGGACGTCGGGTACGGCGAGCACCTCTCCGCGCGCGAACGCCGTACCGCAGACGCCTTTACCGATCGGGATTTCGAGGCAGGCGACTTTCCCCTGATAGGCATCGACCCAGAGAACGCCGGAACCCGGCGGACGTTCGAGGTATGCGCCGATCCAGCTGATGCGTGCGTTTTCCTCCCGAAGGAGTGCGATCAGCGAGGAAAGTTTCGTTTCCCAGGGCGTGCGCGCCCGCGCGGCGGCGCTCCCGAGAAGGGCGACGAATTTCCGGCGAATAGCGGCGTAGTCGGGTTTTCCAGCCATGCGGGTACGCTACGCGCTCGGACCGGGGGTTGCAACGTCCGGCCCGCTCCGGATAAGGTCGGCCCGTGGAAAACTCCGAAGGACCGCTCACGTTGGCTCCCGAAACCTTTCTCGAGCGGCTGACGACCGGTCTGGTCGAAACCGGCTACGCGGTCTTTCCGAAACTCCTTCGGCCAGAGGTCACGGCGGAAGTCCGCGCCGAAATGGCCGCGCTTCGCGCGGCGGGCGGCTTTCGTTCGGCGGGCATCGGCAAAGGGAGCGGGAATCTCCTCCACCCGGAAACGCGCGGAGACGGAACCTATTGGTTCGAGGCCGACGCGCCCACCGCGGCCCAAGAAAAATTAGCCCAGGTGTTCGGATCGATTCGCGAGCGATTGAACGCCGAGCTCTTTCTCGGTTTGTGGGATTGGGAGGGGCATTACGCGATTTATCCGCCCGGCGCGTTCTATCTCCCGCACGTCGACCGCTTCGCGAGCGATTCGCGGCGAACCGTTTCGATGGTGTTTTTTTTCAATCCCGACTGGCGGCCGGACGACGGCGGTTACCTCCGCCTTGAACTTCCGGACGGGCCGCTCGACGTGAAGCCGGACGGCGGAACGGCGGTTTTCTTTCTGAGCGAGCGGATTCGGCACGAGGTCCGCGCGACGAATCGGGATCGCTATAGTTTCGCGGGCTGGTTCCGAACCCGTTAGAGGATGTAGCTCAGGTCGGAGATCAGGTAGGTCGCCTTCGCGAGTTCGATGATGTCGTCGGCGGTCCCGGCGAGAAAGTCGTACGTCAGAGCGACGTGATTTCCGTTCGCGCTCCGCTTTTCGCCAATTCGCTTCAGGCCGACGAACTTTCCTTCGAATTCGAGGACGGAAGTTCGGAAAAGTTCGGAATTCTTGCCGATGAATTTATGGGTATAGTTCGCCGGGAAAAGGTAAGTCTCGACGAGAAGCCGCCGGAATTTCTCGAACGAATCGGTCATCGGGCCCCGAAAAAACTTGGCTGGGCGAGATCCTTCGTTTCGACCATTACTTCGAGCGCGCACCCCTTGAGGGAGTAGACTCCGACTTCGGAGCCCGAGCCGCTGCCGGCGGGAAGAATCATCGTGAGCTCGCCTTCGAGGTTCGGGAACCGGCATTCGCGAGAAACGAAGACGTAGTCGACCACCGAGAGGCCGTCGAGTGGCGAGATCGAATCGAGAACGTAAGGCGCTCCGGAACGGATCGAAATGGAACCGTTCGGTTTGGCGTCGAGTTTCAAGCTTTGGGTGAGGAGCACGGGCGCTCCGGCCTCGAGGTTCTGCCAAGCGACGGGGGCGGCGGAGGCCGAGAAACTTAGGACAAATGCGAAGAACGCGACGCTTTTCATGGGCCTACAAAATCACGAAAATTCGGCCTCGAAAAGCCGATTGTTCGCGAATCCAGAACCGCTGCGTCATTCCCTTTCGTGTCAGCCGTTCATCGGTCGCGGAAATCCATCGACTGCTTTAAGCTGGAAAGCATGAATCGAATCGTGTGGATCGTGCTCGTAGTGGCGCTCATCGTGGGCGTCGTCGTTTTCGTCGGTAAGCAGAAAAGCGGGTCCGGACCAGGCACGCTATCCGGAGCGCCCGGCGAAGTCACTCCATCGAACCCGACCGGAGAATCAGGTCCCGTGAACGGAACGCTCACCCCGAATGGCGCGAAACCCGGTGCGAATCCCGCGCCGGTGGGGTCGGGTAAAGCCGCGACCGCTCCCGGAGGCGCGGGCGGAACCGCGGCGGGTACGGGCGGCGCGACGGCGCCCAACGGCGCCACCGGAGCGGGCGCTGTGAACGGCTCGCCCGGTACGCCATCCGGAACCGGAGGCCAATCCGCAGCCGGAACCGCGGCGAGCCCGGGAAAAACCGGCGAAATCCTTCCGAACGGCGGCGGATCGTCCGTCCCTTCGAAAGGATCGACGACACCGCTCCATGACGGCGTCGACGGAAATATAGGCGCCCAACCCGGCGATGACGGTGCTGGCGCGCCCGCCCCGAAACCGACTTCGGCGCCGAGTCTCGCGGGCGTGAAATCGCCGAAGGTCTGGCTGGTGGCGGCCGACTTGAAAAAACTTCCCTCTGCGAAAGGCGCCGGACCCTTCGAAATCGGAAACGTCGACGGGCCGAAGGCGACGCCGTGGAAAAATCGTTCCGGATCGAAGCTCGGCGACGGGGTGCGGGCGAAAGGGGGCACGAACGCCACTTTCGTACGCGGTCTTCAGACGACTCGCGGCGTGGTCGACGCCGTCGCGTTCTGCGCGCCGGGCGTGAAGGAATGTCTGAACTCCGCTCCTTCCCAAATCAAGGTCGGTCTCGACCTCAACCATCCCGAGAGCTGGGTCGCGGGCTCGGATAGCGCCGGTAAATCCCCGAAGGGTGGAAGTAGCTTCACCGCTCTTTTCGTCGCGGCTCGCGCGTCCCAGGCGGCGAATCCGCTTCTCGAGAATCAAAACGGGGAGTCGGGAGCGACGAAAGGGCCGTTCCTCGGCTGGATCGGTCCCGATCTCGTCGGATCGATTCACGGGCTTCAGGGGATCGTCGGCTTGACCTCCGTATCCGTTCCGAGCACTTGGACGGCGGGAGTAACGCCGCAAATCTATACGCTTCGCTTCGATCGGAAAAAGTCCGAGCTGAAAATTTTCCTCGTGACCGACAAGGGCTCGGCTTCCCAGTCCCAGGCGATCGAAAAGGGAGACGGACCGGATAACGATCAATACGCCGCGATCGCGATCGGGTCGAAAAATCCCGGAAAGAACGCGGTCACTTACGTGCTCGAAGCGGCGACTTTTTCCCGCGCGCTCGAGGACCGGGAAATTTGCGCCATTCACAAGGAGTGGAATCGTCGCTACTCGCTCGGAATCGCGGCCGGGCAGTTGAAGCCTTGCCCCTAGTGTCGCGGGGTTGACCCATGGCGTTGGCGACGCGGACTTCCGGTTCGTAATTTACGGAAAAAGTTCGTATCATCGTAACTATTCCAGTCCAGGACCGAAGTAGACGGTAAGGATGCCGTGTTCCGGATCCGTGGCCTATTAACCTCAATGAAAGAGAACCTATTCATGTTCGAAAAAAAGAGTGTCATCGCTTCCGCAATTCTTGCCGGACTCGTTTCCGGAATCGCTTTCGCGGATGACGCGGCTCCCGCGGCCGGCACGACCGAAGGCGCGAAGATGGAAAAGAAGAACGAGTGTAAAGGCCATAAAGACAGCTGCAAGGGCAAGAAAAACGAATGCAAAGGCAAGCACAAGAAAAAGGGCGATAAAGACGCCTGCAGCGGCCCGAACGGCTGCGACGGCAAAGACGGAAAGAAAATGGACAAGGCGGCCGAAGCTCCGAAAACTGAAGAGAAGAAGGCCCAATAATCTCGGCTTTTCTCGCATGAATTGATTTCCGGAGGGGTGAGTCGCTCGGTTTCCGAGCACCCCCTCCGGTTTTCGTTCGAAGGAAATCCATGAAGTTCACCGGATCTCCCATCGGCGTCGGGCTCCGCCCCGTTCATACCCCGCACTTCGTCGGGGAATGTCCGCCGACTTCGGTCAGCTGGGTGGAAGTGATCACCGAAAATTTCCTCCCCTTCGCGAATGGCGTCCGCGGGAAATCGCTCGCGACGCTCGAAAAGGTCCGCGCGCGCTACGACGTCGCCCTCCACGGCGTTTCCCTGAACCTCGGGTCGGCCGATCCGCTGAATCCCGCCTATCTCACGGCTTGGAAGTCACTCATCGAGCGAATCGAACCGGTACGAGTTTCCGACCACCTCTGTTGGACGGGAGTCGCCGGGAAGAACAGCCACGATCTTCTTCCTCTTCCGTATACCGAGGAGGCGCTCGAAAACGTCTGCGGGAAGATCGCGCGCGTTCAGGATCTTATCGGCCGGCGCTTCACCCTCGAGAACGTTTCCGCCTACGTCGAATGGAACGATTCGCGGATGGGCGAGGCCGAGTTCCTCGGCGAGATCGTGCGGCGTACGGGGTGCGGTCTTCTCCTCGACTTGAATAACGTCGACGTGACCGCGAAAAACCTCGGCGGCGATGCGATCGCCTTTCTCGATTCGCTCCCGCTCGATTCCGTCGATCAGATCCATCTCGCCGGTCCGTCGGAACAGGACGACGGTTTCCTTGTCGATACGCACGACTCCGACGTACGCGAGGATGTGTGGGAACTGTACCGATATTGGACGACGGTTCGCCGGCGGGCGACTCCGGTCATGATCGAGCGCGACGGGAACATTCCGGAATGGTCCGTGCTCGAGTCCGAGCTCCTCCGCATCGCCGAATTGGAGAGCGCCCATGCCGGCGGATAATCCTTTATCGAAACTTCAACGTGATTTTTTCCGATCTCTCGGCGGCGATGAAGCGTTCGATTCGGT
>JAYVXM010000111.1:0-7675 GCA_043785205.1 Bdellovibrionales bacterium | reverse complement strand
AGCAATGGATGGAGATCCGATCTATTTCGAAATCGGCGGCGGGCTTCTCGTCGCGCTCCTCATCGTTGGCGCCGCCTACCTGCGTCTCCGCCGGGTTCGGCGCTGGGAAAAACTACTCGCGCTTCCGGCCGCGGAAATCGCCGAAATCCGCGTCCAGAAAAAAGGCCGTCCCCGCTGGGTAAAGCTTCTTCCCGCGGAGCTGACCCTCGGGAGGAAGTCCCTCTTCGAGGCGCTTTACGCGCACTACGATGCGCGTCCGGAAATCCCGATCCCGAGCGATCTCAATTCGGCGCTCTCCGATCCACGCACGGGCGAAAAGCCGAACGTTCCCGAGCTCCACGCACCGATGGGCGACGAAGAGCGGATCAAAAGCCTGATTTCCGCGCAGTCCGATCCCGCGTCGGGCCTTCCCTCGGAAGCGCTCGCCCAAAATCTCGTGCTTCACCTCCTGAACGTCCTGAAGGGGAAGCAAAAGCTCAAACAGGGCCTCGAGCACGCCGTCTGGGATAGCCTCGCCCCGGGAGGCGGTTTCGCGGGTGCGAAACTCGGCGGAGTCGTCGGACTTGCGATCGCTCCGTTCATGGTCGGGATCGCGAGCGTATTCACGCCGCTCTCCGTGATCGCCGGCGCGTGGCTCGGCGCCTGGACGGGGAAACGGGTCGGTGCACGCTTCAAAGCCCGGCGCTACCTGGCCGTTTTCAAGCGCCTCCGGAAAGTCTCGCGTGAATTCCAAAAATGGTTCATCCACCGGTTTCCGGTATTTCTCGAGGAGCTCGACCGGGACTACGCCCGAGCGATCGAGGTCTCGAAGACGCGTTTCCGAAAGTCCCAGGGCCGGATCCTCCGTTTTTTCTATCCGAATCTAATGACCGTTTTCAGCGATCAAGAGACGGAGCGCCTTCGCGCGGACCACGCGGAAGACCGTCGTCAAATGAAGCGCCTCCTCGCGCTCGTCCGCGCCCAGGATCCGATCGATTTCGCCTCCATCCTCCCGTCCCTGAACCCGACGCTGCTGAAGGATTATCCGGAGTTCGAGGCCCGTCGCGACGAATACGTGCTCGCGATGCGGGAGTTCACGGAAATCCGGGCGAAGGATTCGAACGCGTCGGGGTGAGCGCTCAGACGACCGAGCTCGGCTCCGTCGTTCCGGCATAGCTCGGCAGCCAAATCGTCCGGTCGATCTCCGGCTCGTCCGCGAGGAGCATCACGAGGCGATCGACGCCGACCGCGATTCCGCCGGAAGGTGGCAAACCCTCCGCGAGCGCGGCGAGGAAATCCTCGTCGAGTGGCGAGGGCGGGAAAGCGTCGCCGTAGATCGCCGTCCGCTCGCGCATGTCGCGTTCGAACCGCGTGCGCTGCTCGGCGGGATCGGTGAGCTCCTCGAACGCGTTTCCGAGCTCGAGGCCGGCGATGTAGAACTCGAACCGCTTCGCCCAGACGGAACCGTCGGGATCGCGGTCGAGGACGGCGAGCGCGGACTGGGACTTCGGATAGCGCTCGACGAAGACGGCCCGGTCGGCGGGAAGACTCGGTTCGATCCGGTTCAGCCAGATCCGGAAATAGAGGTCGTCCCAGGTATCGCGGTCCGTGTGTGCGATCCCGAGCCGCGCGCACTCCCGACCGAGCGCCGCGGGCGTCGCGGATGAGACGAGATCGACGCCGATCGCCGAGAAGAGATCCCGCACGCGAAGGCGCGGCCATGGGGACCGTACCGAGATTGTTTTTCCGCCGAACGTGATTTCCGGACGGCCGTGGATCCGGATCGCCAGGCTCTCGACGAGCGCTTCCGTATCGGACTGGATCGCGGCGAGGTCGGAGTACGCGCGATACCATTCGAGCATCGTGAATTCCGGATGGTGGGTCGTCGAGCGGGCCTCATACCGGAACGCGGGACAGATTTGAAAAATGCGTTCAAGCCCGCCGACGAGGAGGCGCTTCATCGCGAACTCGGGTGAAGTCGGAAGATGGGCGCCGGTTTCGAGGCGGAAGGGACGGACGTGGATCTCCATTCCCGGCGAGGGCACGAGGAGCGGCGTCCGGGTTTCGAGGAAATCGCGGGCGAGGAAGAACTCGCGGATACCGGCTTCGATCTGGGAGCGGACGCGGAGGGCGTGCAGGCGGCGCGGATCGAGGACGTGGTCGGCGAAGCGGGTCGCGCCGGGAGTCCGGGTCGGCGTGAGCACGCGCGCGCGCAGCGGACTGGAATCCGCCGAGAGCACGACGAGATCGCCGACCTGAAGCGAGTCGTCGCGAGCGACTTCGAAACGAACGAGGCCGGTCTGATTTCGCAGTCCGAACTCGGTCCGATTCTCAAGATGACGTAGAGCGGCAATCCTGCCGTGCGTTTCCTTTTCCATCGGGTCCCGTCGATTCAAGCCACTATTAGCGCCCCCGCGCAAGTGATAAAGCTAAGGCAGATGGCCCTCCGGGAACGACTCCGCAAACTCGACCTCCGGGCGAAGATCTCGCTCGCGCTGATCGCCGTGCTTCTGCCGGTCTTTTCCCTGCTGGCGTTTTCCGCGCACCTCTTCATTCGGCCGACCCTCCTCCGTGAGATCGAGCAGATCGGCGTCTCGGCGGGAAAGACGCTCGCCACGGAAATCGTCGCCCAAAAGCTTCTTCAGAAAGCCGATCGCGAACACCTCATCGAATCACGCGTCCGCGAATTCCTCTACCTCCAGCCGAACATCCGTCGGATCGAAGTCTTCGCGAAGGATCCCGCGACCGGGAAGAACCTCCTCGTCGCGTCGTCGATCGAAGAAGATCCCGAGGACGTGAAGTTCGAAGCGCCCGAAGTGAGTAAGATCACGACCGAGCTGAAGGAAGATCCCTCCGCCACCGAGAAGGGGTGGGACGTTTGGGTTCCGATCCTGAGCGGCGGAACGGCGCTCGAACTCCACCGCGATCCGAAGATTCCCGGGGATTTCCGGACCGAAATGCGGGTCTCCGAACCGAAACCGGTCGGCGCCGTCCGCGTCGTCGTCTCGATCGGCCTCGTCTCGCGGCTCGCGCGACTGAGCTCGAACGTTTCGATGGTCGGCGGGGCGATCGGTCTTCTCCTCCTCTTCTTCCTCCTGAACGGCGCGCTCCGGGCGACCATCGAAAACGATCGGAAGCTTCGCGAAGCCGAGCATGAAAACGTCGTCCTCTCGGAGCAGCTCCACGAGGCCGAGCGAAACCTCCTCAACCTCGAGAAGTTCGCGGTTCTCGGCCAGCTGACCGCCACCTTCGCCCACGAAATCGGGACGCCTCTGAACGCGATTGGCGGTCACCTCGCGCTCCTGAAGGAGGAAGCGGATCCGAAACAGCCGCACGCTTCCGATCGGATCGGGATCATCGAGGGGCAGGTCGCGAAGATCGCCGGGATCGTTCGCGGCTTTCTTCAGAACACCGCCAAGCCGGTCTCCCAAAAGCAGCTCGTCGATCCCCACCAGATCGTCGAGAAGACGCTCAGCATCGTCCGCCCGCGGCTCGAAAGCCTCGGCGTGCGCGTCGAGCGGGATTTCGATCACGGCCTCGGACCGATTCGGATCGTGCCCGTCGATTTCGAACAGATTCTCCTGAACCTTGTGAATAACGCACTCGATTCGATCCGGATGAAGAATGCGGGGGTCGCGACCGCCGCCCGGCGGTTGAAGATTTCGACGCGCGGTAAGAAGATCGGTTCGGTCGAAGGAATCGAAGTGCGGATCCGCGACACCGGCGAGGGAATCGAAACCGAGGATCTCGAACGCGTCTTCCAACCCTTCTTCACGACGAAGGGCCCGGGGGAGGGGACCGGTCTCGGACTCGCGATTTGCCGGGACCTCCTGAAGAAATACGGCGGGCATCTCGGAATTGATTCGAAGCGCGGAGAGTGGACGGAAGTCGTCCTCGATATTCCTTACCGAAGCGGGCGCGACGGGGCGGATGCGTGAGTGAGCGGAACGGAAGCATGAACGGAGCCGAAATATGAAAAAGATCTTGGTGGTCGACGACGATCCGGTATCCCGGGATCTTCTCAAGGAAGTCCTTCAGAAGGAGGGGTTCGACGTCCGCCTCGCGGAAAGCGGGGAAGCGGCGGCGTCCTACCTGACCCGCGAGGACTTTCCGCTCGTGCTGAGCGACATCCGCATGAAGCAGAAGAGCGGCTTCGACCTTCTTCGCGAGCTGAAGGAAAAAGAAAAGGGGAAGGATCACCCACCTTGCGTCGTCGTGCTCATGACGGGATTCGGTTCGATGGAGGGCGCCCTCGAGGCCCTTCGCGAAGGCGCGTTCGATTATATTTCGAAGCCGTTTCAGCTCGCCGACCTCCGGACCCTCATCGCGCGGGCCGGCAAGCACGCCGAATTTCTCCGCCAGTCGAACCAGAACCCGGCTCTCGCGAAGGCGACCATGGGCGCGACGCTCGCCCAATCGCTCGTCGGCCGGAGCCCGAAGATCGTCGAGGTTTACCGCACGATCGCGCGCGCGAGCCTGACCGCGAGCAGCGTGCTCATCGCCGGAGAAACCGGGACGGGGAAGGCCCTCGTGGCGCGCGCCATCCACGAAAACGGAAATCGGAAAGAAAAGCCGTTCGTGAAAATCACCTCCCGCGAGGATCTCGACGGGCTCGAAACGAGCCTCGAGACCGCGCGCGGCGGAACGGTCCTCCTCGAGGAACTCGTCGGACTCGGCCCGAACGAGCAGGCCCGGATTCTCCGCGACGTGGAGTCCGCCGATTCGCGCGGCCTCGATATCCGCTGGATCGCCGCTTCGCGGGTGGGGACCGCCGAACTCGCGCGTTCGGGCATGGTACGTCCCGACCTCCTCGATCGCTTGAACATCATCTCGATCGAAATTCCGCCGCTCCGGAGTCGCATCGACGATCTCCCCGAGTTGGTTTCTTCGTTCATCGCGCGGTACGCGGAGAAAAACGGAAAAAGGATCTCCCACGTTTCGGACAGCGCCATGCGGAAACTTCGGGAGTATCCCTGGCCGGGAAATATCCGCGAGCTCGAACGCGTGGTCGAGCGGGCGGTCGCGCTCAGCGCCGGGTCCGTGCTTGAAATCGAGGATTTTCCGGATATCGCGCCGCCGGCGCCGCGGGCGGGGGACTCGGAACCGCGCGCTTCGCTCGAGTCCGTCGAAAAGGCCCACATCGCCCGCGTGCTGATCGAGACCGGTTACAATAAATCGAAGGCCAGCGAAATCCTCGGGATCGACCGCGCGACGCTCTACCGAAAGGCGAAGCTCTACGGGATCGAACTGAAGGGCGGAGGAGCGAAGAGCTGAGATGGAAGCGGCATTCCTCGCGCATCGGAACCGGATCGCCGCGCTCCTCCGGCGCGCGGTCGCGCTCGACCTTCCCTATCCGTTTCGTCCGACGGCGGCGGGACGACCGGCGGCGGTCCTCCTCCTCGGCGGAATTCGCGCGGACCTCGGACGTTTCGAATTCCTCGTGACCCGGCGGCCCGAAAGCCTCGGGACCCATAAGGGTCAGTACGCGCTGCCCGGCGGGACGCGGGATTTCGCGACCGAAACGTCCGAGGAAACGGCGCTTCGGGAAACCGCCGAGGAAATGGGAATCGCGCCCGAAGAAGTCGAGGTTTTCGGAGGTCTCCCGTCCCTGGGGACGCCCTCCGGTTTCACCGTGACGCCCGTGGTGGGACTCCTTCGGCGGCCGATCGAGAGCGTGCGGATCGAGCCGAATCCCGCGGAAATCGACCTCTGGTTTTGGTGCCCGGTCGATCGCCTTCGCGCGACCGGCGTGTACACGACGGAAGCGCGCGCGATCACGCACGCGGGCGAGACGCGAACGGTCTCGGTCGACGTCTACCAGGTCGACGAGCACCGGATCTGGGGGGTGACCGGCGCGATGCTGCGAAACTTTCTCGCCCGCATGGAAAAAATCGAATCGACGGAGAGTCCGACTCCCCCTTGAGCCTCCCGAACAATTCGGCTAACGTCCGATCAAGAAAGCGAGTCCCCCGCATGAAAATTTTTTCACGTTTCCAAACCCTCTCGATGACCGGTCTTCTGATCGCCAGCGCTTCCGGAGCCCTCGCCGCTCCGGCCGCGAAATCGAACGCGAAGCAAACGCTCGGCGCGCCGGCCGCGACCCCGAAAAGCTACTCGGTGAGCAATCCGTCGACCACGCTCGGTGACGACTATAAAGGGTATCATCCGGAAAACGGCTTCACCTTCGGCGGAAGCGCCGGGATGGGACTTGTCGACACGCACGCCGGTTTCACGTTGATCGGAAATATCGCGGCGAAGGTCGCGAAGGACGGATTCATCCCGGACATCGTGAACCCCGTATTCCTCGAAGCCGAGTTCGGCCCGACGTTCGTCTCCGGAGCGACGTTCTGGATGTACTCGACCCACCTTCGTTGGGACTTCGTGAAGGACGCGAAGTGGACGCTCTTCGCGCTCGGCGGGATCGGCGGAAACTTCGGTTCGAACCGCTACGGCGACCGCGTCGCCCTCTATCCGCGCTTCGGCGTCGGAGCGTTCTACGCACTCGATACGATCGACCTCCGGTTCGAATTCAGCCACGAGATGATCACCGTCGGGGCAAGCGTCCCGTTCTGACCGGTCGGGACTGATTTTTCGACGCCGTCATAGGGTTGACGCCGAGAAAGCATTTATCCGCAGGTAAAATCTGCCGATGAGCTTTTGAGGTCCTTTGCACTATGAAAAAAGCGAATCGAAAACTCGTCTATTTCGGGATGGTGGTCAGCTTATCCGCATGCTCGTCCTCCGAGCACCGTTCGCTGACGAAAGCCGACCCGTTCGGCGATCCTTCGAAATTCGAAAGCCTCGCCTCGAACGCATACTCGCTGCCGATGGGCGATCCCGTCGTCGCGGCGGCGCCGGCGCTCGACACGAAGCCCATTTTGACTTTAGACGGCGCGAGCCTCGTCTCGCCCGCGCTCGCCTTTACCCCCGACCTCACGAATCGCGTACCCGCTTCCGCACTGGCCGGGGTGGCCGCCGCCGACGGTTCGACTCCCGAATCCGCCTACGCGAATCTCATCCGTGGAAATGAACGTTTCGTCACCGGCACCGTGAAGGGCGAGCACCGCGATGAAAGCCGCCGCCGGGAGGTCGCCTCGCTCCAAAAGCCGTTCGCGGTCGTCCTTTCCTGCAGCGATTCGCGCGTTCCGCCCGAGCTGATCTTCGATCAAGGGCTCGGCGATCTTTTCACGATCCGGGTCGCCGGAAACGTCCTTGGTTCGGCCCAGGTCGCGTCGATCGAATACGCCGTCGAGCACCTCGGCGCGAAACTGATTCTCGTCCTCGGTCATGAGTCGTGCGGGGCCGTGAAGGCGGCGCTCGAAGCGCCGGCGAAAGCGAAGGTCGGCGTCGGCAGCCCGGATCTCGACTGGCTCGTCGGAGCGATCCGTCCCGTTTTGAAAGCGCGCGGTCTCGCGTCGGTTTCCTCGGAAGATCCGCACCTCCGGAAGCCCGTCATGGCGAACATCGACTCGGTCACGGAAAATCTCGTCGTGCGCTCGAAGATCATCGGCGACGCCGTCGCGAAGGGAAACCTGAAGGTTGTACGCGGGATCTATTCGCTCGACTCCGGTCGGGTCGATTTCTGGGGCATGAAGTAGACCACTCAGTTGCGGCTCATATCCATCGCGCGCTGGCTATGGCCTACTCCCATATAAAAAGGGCCCGGGGAGTGACCCCGGACCCTTTGGTTTTCTAG
>JAYVXM010000110.1:0-2299 GCA_043785205.1 Bdellovibrionales bacterium | reverse complement strand
TTCGCGAAGCTGAAGGGTCTCGTGTCCGTGAGCGAAACGACCGCCGTGAACACGGCGAACGCCGCGAGCGCGAAGTCGACGGCCACTCCCGCATCGAAGAAGTCGATGGCCGCGGGTGAAATGGTCAGCCTGAATCACGCGTCGACCGAAGAACTCGCGCGCCTTCCCGGCATCGGCCCTCAGAAAGCTCAAGCCATCGTCGCCGCTCGCCCGTTCATGGCGATCGAAGACGTGATGAAGGTCAAAGGGATCAAGGAAGCGACCTTTAAGAAGATCCAGTCGCATCTGAGCCTCTAATCGGCCGAAGTCCGAATCGTTCGCTGAATGAAAAAGGCCTCGGGAGAATCTCCCGAGGCCTTTTCAATTTCTAAGCATCGCTCCGTCGGGAGCGAGGATTAATGCCGAGGGCCGGGGCCGCGTTGACCGCCACCGTTACCGCCTTGAGGAGCACGAGGTCCCTGCGGGTAGCCCGGACCTTGAGGAGCGCGAGGTCCCTGCGGGTAGCCTGGACCTTGAGGAGCACGAGGTTGTTGGGGATAGACCGGACCTTGAGGACCGCGAGGTCCTTGTGGATAGCCGGGACCGCGAGGTCCTTGCGGATAGCCCGGACCGCGGGGTCCTTGCGGATAGCCCGGACCGCGAGGTCCTTGTGGATAGCCTGGACCGCGAGGTCCTTGCGGATAGCCTGGACCGCGGGGTCCCTGTGGATAACCAGGTCCACGTGGATATTGCGGAGGCATCGGTCCGCGCGGGCTCGGGTAGCCGCGTGGCGGAACCGGATAGCCCCGGGGGGCTGGATACCGACGCGGGAATGGACGCGGGTACGGAACTGGATGGGGATACGGCCGTGGGTAAGGATAATAGATCCGGACGCAACCGCGGTAGATGTCGTAGACGTAGTCGCCGTACGCGCAGTTCCGTGGGTAGTTCGGATAAGGACGCGGGTACGTCGGACGAATGTTCAACGTCAGATCGCGTACGTCTTCGATCGTATACCGTCCATCGATGAGAATCGTCGCCGTGTAGTTATAATCGTCGGCATCGACCACATCCCCGATCCGTCCGGCGTAGGCGCCGTTCAGGATGCGAACTTGGTCGCCGATGCAGATGTTCGCCACGCAGCCCGTGGAGCTCGGCTGGGAAATTTGCGCACTCACGTCGTACGAGCGCGGATAAAGCTCATACCCGCTCGAGTTGATGACGGTGATCGTGTCTTGTTCTTGATCGACGGCCGAAACGGTCCCGGCTTGGCCGGCCCATTCGCCACCATTCACTTGGACGGCCATGCCGACGCAGATGTTGCCGATGCAGTCATAGCCGTCGGTCGATGGATAATCGGCCACCGCGAGATTCGTAGCGATGACATTCGTTTCTGCGTGGGCGAGCGGCGCGGCCACGGCTAAGCCGAGGACGAGAGCCGCTAAAAGAGAACGGTTGAGAATCAAGACCATTGAGAAACTCCTCCCATGGGGACGTTGGGGTAATACTTACGTTCCGAAACAGAGCACGGGGTATGCCAGATGAGAAAATTGCGGAAACCCCGATAAATCCTGTAAAAAGTGCGGAAATGCGGCGCGAGAGATGCGCCTCGGCGCGGCCCCGGTGTCACTCTGCTGCCGAAAAGATGCGAAAAGACGCCCTCGCGATGCGTTATAAAAGTATTTTGATCGGATATCAAAAACGAAAAACTCCCGATGAGCGCTAGTGCCATCGGGAGTTCCGTTTTCGAGAATGGGGCTTCGGCTTAGAGCTTCTTCCGTTCGATGCTGAACGCGACTTTCTTCACGCCGCCCGATTTGATGGCGTCGACGAGTTCGGTGACCATCGCGAGGGTGACTTCCTTATCGGCGACGAGGAGGGCCGCCGTTTCGGGATTCTGCGCGTGGAACTTCGTCGATTCGGTCGTCAGCCCTTCGAGGCTGATCGGCTGGTTATTCAGGAACAACTCGCCCTTCTTGCCGAGCACGACCCGCATCGGAACCTTGTCTTTTTCGTCCTTCGCAGTCGACGCCTTCGGAAGGCTGATGTCGATCTTCGGCTGCATCACGAGCGGCGCGGCGACCATGAAGATGATCAGCACGACAAGGATGATGTCGACGAGCGGGATGACGTTAATCTCGACGATTCCGCCTCGTCCTGAATTCGATTTTCCGGCCATAAAATACTCCTCAGTTGAAACGGGTTAAACGTGGGAATTCGATTCGGACGATCAGGCTTTGCGGCTTTTCGTGTAGGCCAAGCAAAGGTCGCGGGCGGCGTCGATATTGCCGAGCACGAGGCTGACCTTCTTCTGGAATAA
>JAYVXM010000109.1:0-2307 GCA_043785205.1 Bdellovibrionales bacterium | reverse complement strand
AAAGTCGATTACTTGATTTCGACTTTGGCGCCCGCGGCTTCGAGCTTCTTCTTGATTTCTTCGGACTCGGCTTTCGCGATGCCTTCCTTCACGGTCTTCGGCGCGCCTTCGACGAGGTCCTTCGCTTCTTTCAGTCCGAGGCCGGTGATGGCGCGGACTTCTTTGATCACGTCGATCTTCTTCTCGCCGGCGGCGAGGAGGATGACGTTGAATTCGGTCTTCGCTTCGGCCGCAGGGCCGGCGGCGCCGGCCGAAACGGTCGCGGCAGCGGAAACGCCGAACTTGGTTTCGAGTTCTTTCACGAGAGTGCTTAGGTCGATCACGGACATGTTTTCGATGAACGAAACGACTTGTTCTTTGGTTACAGCAGACATGGGCATTACCTCTTCTATCAAACGGCCTTTTCCCATCATGGGTCGAGGTCGTGGTCCTTCTGGTTTAAATCGGGACCTGGTTTTATCCGGCCAACCTTAGCCGAACTTCTTTATTCGCTGACAAACCACTACTTCATTTCACTTCGCGCTTACCGAGGCCCGGCGACCAGACCGCCGCCAAGCCGTTCGCGAGGCGAGTTAGGCAGTGGGAGCCGCCGCCGCTTCAGGAGCGCCGCCGGCCGATTCTTTCTTCTTCGCCAAAGCGTCGAGGAGACGCACGAAGCTCGCGATCGGACCGTTCCAGGTCTGAAGGAGCATCGAGTAGAGAACGTCGCGCGTCGGAAGGGTGGCGATCGCCGTCACTTCCGCTACGGACATTTTCTTCCCGTCCATCAAGCTTTCCTTCAGCTTGAGGGCTTCGTGTTCGGTGGAGAACTTATGGAGCGCTTTCGCGGTCGTAGTGAAATCCTTATAGCCGAACGCGACCAAAGTCGGTCCGACGACGGATTCCATCAGCGCCTTGGCGTCTTCGCCCAGCGAACCGTCTTTCGTGATCAGACGGGCGATGTTGTTCTTCAGAACCTGCACTTCCGCATCCGTGCCGCGAATCCGCTTACGGAGGTCGTCGGCCTGCATAGCGGTGAGGCCCTTGTAGTCCGCGAAAAGGGCGATCTTCGACTTCGCGAACTTCTCCTTCAGCTCGGAGGCGAGCTTGTTCTTTTCGGTGCGGTTCGCGTTCATGGCATTTTGTGGATGATGAGACATATTAGGCTCCGATCGACAGCGTTTCGTTCGCGTCGAGCTTGATTCCGGGAGACATCGTCGTCGAGAGGATTACACTCTTCATGTAGATCCCCTTCGACGTCGGCGGCTTCGCCTTCACGATCGCCGAAGCGACCGCATTGAAGTTCTCTTGAAGTTTTTGCGGTCCGAAAGATTTCTTTCCGATTACGCAGTGAATGATACCGGTCTTTTCCGTACGGTATTCGACTTTGCCGAGCTTTTGCTCCTTGATCGCGTTCGTCACGTTCGGGGTCACGGTTCCGAGCTTCGGGTTCGGCATGAGGCCGCGAGGTCCAAGAACTTTAGCGACCTTCGAGAGGGCCACCATCATGTCGGGAGTCGCGATCATCTTGTCGAACTCGAGCCAGCCGCCGTTGATCTTTTCGATCAGGTCGTCGGCGCCGACGATGTCCGCGCCGGCTTCGGTGGCTTCGCGCGCCTTATCGCCCTTCGCGAGAACGGCGACCCGAAGAACCTTGCCGGTTCCGTGCGGGAGAACGAGCGCGCCGCGAACCATCTGGTCCGCGTGCTTCGGATCGACGCCGAGATTGAAGGCGACGTCGACGGTTTCGTCGAACTTCGCGTAGGCGACTTCGGGAAGGAGCTTGAATCCTTCCGCGATCGCATAGGATTTTCCGAATACGACTTTAGCGAGCGCGGCCGCGTACTTCTTGCCTTGCTTACCCTTGCGTTTATTGACTTTGGCTTCCGCCATTTTTATACCCCCGTGGTTTTAACGCCGCCGAAGCGGCTCCCACATTGTTGTTGAGAAAAAATTAACCTTCGACGGTGAGTCCGCAGGACTTCGCCGAACCTTCGATCATCCGCATGGCGGCTTCGATCGTGGTGCAGTTCAAGTCCGGCATCTTCATCTTCGCGATGTCTTCGATTTGTTTCTTGGTCACCTTACCGACTTTCGTCTTGTTCGGCGTCCCGGAACCTTTTTCGATCTTCGCGGCCTTCAGGAGGAGAATTCCGGCGGGCGGCGTCTTCGTTACGAACGTGAACGAGCGATCGGAGTAAACGGTGATGATCACCGGAATGATCATGCCTTTGGAATCTTGGGTCTTCGCATTGAAGGCCTTGCAGAATTCCATGATGTTCACGCCGCGTTGACCGAGGGCGGGTCCGACGGGCGGAGCCGGGTTCG
>JAYVXM010000108.1:0-2317 GCA_043785205.1 Bdellovibrionales bacterium | reverse complement strand
AGGATATTCGCGGAATGGAGTACGGAGTCCGAGTACATTTTCGAGGAGCTCGGAACCTTCCGGTATTCCGTGACCGCCTCGTCGTTCCGCTTCAGCTCTTCGTAGAGCGAGCCTAGATAAAATCGGATCCGGTCGGATTCGGGATTCTTCTCGATCAGCCGATTGAACGTGCCGATCGCCTTCTCGTAGGCCTTCGTCTCCATGTACACGAGGCCGAGTTTCACTTGGGTGTTCATGTCGGTCGGATCCATCGCTTCCACCGCTTCGAGGTACGGGATGGCTTGGGTGTACTTCTCGTCCTTCAGGTAGATCGTGGCGATCCGGCTGGCGGCGTTTAGATCTTGGGAGTCGTCGTAAACCTCTTTATAAACTTTGATCGCGCGGTCGGTTTGCTTCGCTTCTTCGAACATGAACCCGAGCGAGAGCATCGCCTGGGTGAACGAAGGCTTCACATCGATCGCTTTCCGGTAGGCCTTTTCGGCTTCCGGGTACTTCGCGGTCTTGTGATAGGTGCGGCCGAGGTAGTACCAGCCAAGTGCGGAGTCCGGGTTCGTCTTCACGAACTGCTTCATCGTCGCGATCGCTTCCGCGTTCTTATTCAGGTCGAGGAGCGCCTGGGCCTTATAGACCGCGGCCTCCTCATGCGAAGGATCATTTTTCAATACCGCATCGAAGTTTGAGATCGCTTCGCCGTTTTGCTGGGTGTTTGTGTAGAGATTCGCGAGAATCATTCGCGCGTCGTTCGCGGCGGGATCGATCGTGATCGCTTGCTTACAGGTTTCCATCGCGGCCGAAAGCATGCCCTTTTTGATGTATTCGGTGGCGAGGCGCGCGTAGACGACCGCGGCCTTCGGGTCGTACATGATCGTGAGTTTGTATTCTTCGATCGCGCGATCGGGATTTCCCTCCGCGGAATAAGCCTGGGCCATCGCGAAGTGATATCCCGCGGTCGCCGTGACTTGCGCGCTCGTCGGAATCGCGCGCGGGCCCGTCACCGAATGATCCGTTTCGGCGCTCGCCGGAGTTCGATTTTCGGTTTCGTCGACGAACGCTCCTCGATGAGCGCATCCCGAAGTGGCCGAAAGTACCGAAAGGACTACTAAAATTCGTATTGCGTTCGGGCTCATGAAATGGGGTTCCTTCCCTAAGGAACGGATCGACATTTCGTTGGAGAAACTGAAACCCGGTTTGCTCGGCGCGCGTTAAAGTCTTTGGAATCGTTACGTTTTTGACGTTTGTTTTAGACCCCTTGCGTTTAACGCAAGATTATGATGAATACTCGCTGCCCCGCTGTAGCAACGAATTCCCAGGGAAATACGCGCGTCTTTTTAATAAGAAACGAGTATTGACACGGTCCGAGGAAATCGTTACTTCAACGGTTAGTAAGACTTGACATCCCGCGTCGGCCCATAGCATCATGCTTAGGTCTAGGGGTCCGAGAGTTACTCCGGAGAAACCCGGGCAGATGTTTTCAAGTGTTTAATAGAAGTACGGTTTTTAGGGGGCTTTCAGCGTAAGCATGAGAGCAAGAAACCGGGAAGTTTTTGATCAGTGGTTCGACTAGGGGGAATCATGAAAGAAGTGAAAATCATTAAGCGTTATCAAAATCGCAAACTCTACGACACCCATGAGTCCAGTTATGTGACTTTGGACGAGATTGCGAAGATGATTAAGGCTGGCGAAGACCTCCGTGTCATCGACAATAAGACTAAGAACGACATTACGGCTTCGACCCTCACTCAGCTTCTCTATGAATCTGAGAAAAAGGCGAAGACCCAACCGTCGACCGAACTCCTGAAAGAAATCATCCGCCACGGCGATGGTTCTTTCTCGGGCTTCATCCAAGCGAAACTCGGCGCTGAATTCGCGAAGTTTACCGTCGCTCCGACGGCGAACGCCTCGAACGCTTCGATGGCCGCTCCGGCGCTCAACAACTAAATCGTTCTGGGGATTTTACCCCGAACTTTTCGGTTAACGAACTTAAGGTCGAACCCTGATTTCTCATTCGAGAAATCGGGGTTTTGCTTTTGACCTTAAGTAGGTTCAAGCCCGGATGGGCCGGCTTTGCCGGACCGTAGGGGTTGAACTGTTCTGTTCGCAAGACAGTAGCAAGGCGAGCTGTTCTCCGCCCGACCGCAGCCCCCGTTTCGTCAGAAATCCGCCGATTGCCGCGCGGGCCGAAGACGCCGTAGAATAGAGGTTGGCCCTCACGACGAGGGCGTCTGAAGACACGGAGGTCTCCCCATGAAGTTCTCTTTCCGCCTATCCGCCACCGCGATCTCGACCCTCCTCTTCGCGACCCATGCCTTCGCCGGAT
>JAYVXM010000107.1:0-7752 GCA_043785205.1 Bdellovibrionales bacterium | reverse complement strand
GAACCAAGGTATCCTCGATTCCTTTCGCTTCCGCCCGATCGATCGCATCGCTTACCTTCGACATCGTCGCCGAATCCAACTGAATCTTCCGCTCTGCCAACCGTTGCGACGCGTGCGCCGAAAACTTCAACGGTTGCTTGATCGCTCCGAGGTCCTTCTTCAAACCTCCCGTGCGATCAAGAACGGCCACATCCTGCTCGCTTCCGAGCTCCTTCGATTCCCGCTTCCCGACGCTTGGATTTCGCGTTTGGTCCCGGACTTCGAGGGTTGAATCCATGACGTGATCGAAGTCGCTCTTTACGCCATCCGGCTTCTTCTTTTCCAGTTTATCGCTTTCGATGCGACTCCCCGGAACCGAAGTAACGTTAGGGTAAAGGAACGGACGATCTGCCATGATGGCACCTATCCTTTCTTAGACTTAGATTTTCAAAGACTGCCAGAACTCACTGGGTGCCACGAATTCCTACTTCCCCAGCGCCGAATCCGAGACTCGGCTCGCTAAAACGAATTCCTAACCTTCACTATTATCGCCGGAAGAAAACCCGCTTGGGAAGCCTTTTTCGGCTGGTTTTTCATTTTTTTCGGTAGTCGGATTTTTCCCGACGGAAGTTTTTGCCGCTTCGTAAGCCTCGAGCGCTTTCCGTGCCTCTCCGTTCGCCGTCGACGGATCAAGATTCTTCGAGCCGACCCCTTTTTCGAACGTCGCCCAGTTTCCGCCGTTGCCCTTTTGCGGAACCACGCCTTGCGGAGCGGCTTCTCCCCCGTCCGCGCCTTCCGGAGCATTCGCACCTTCCGGACGGGCGCCTTGCGCTTGGAGCGCGGACGCCATCGACCGCGCGCCGGGGATCGCCGGGGCGTCGCCGTTTCCGGCGGAGTCGATTCGAATCACGTTCCGCATCGTGATTTTTTGCGGCGAATTCGGGTTTCCGACGAGAAGCACGCCTTCCGGTCCGTCGAAGGCCACTCCGACGACTTTCGCCTGGCCCTTCGACGCCATCGCGATTGCGCGCCCTCCGGCGTCGACCGCCTCGATCTTGAAGATGAAGTTTCCCGGTTTCGTCGACATCCCGTTTGTCTTCGCGCCGTCCCATACGAAAGTTTGGTCGCCCGCCTTCTGCGGTCCGAGATCTTTTTCGAGGATGGTTTCGCCTTGTTCGCTGATGATCTTGATTTTCGTCTCTTTCGAAGGACGTTCGAGTGCATAACCGAGCGAGCTCGTCTCGTTATCGCTTGCATGCGTGAAGCGTTCGCGGTCGATCGTGATCGTCTTGCCGATGAGACCCGTCATCGCCAACCGTTCGAGCGGCTGATTCGCGTTCGCCATTTTCGACATCGACATGTTCATGTTTTGGAGCTGCTCGACGCTGGCAAATTGGGCCATCTGAGTAGCCATCTCTTCGGCCTTGAACGGATTCGTCGGATCCTGATTTTTCATCTGCGTGATCATGATCCGCAGGAAGTCGTCCTTACCGAGCGTCTTTTTGATTTCGCGCGGCTTATCGGGCTTCGCGCCGTATTGGGTCTGAATCTGCTTCCAGAGGTCGCCGAACTTCTCGTTCGCCGCGGATTCCTTCGCGTCCTTCTGGGTGTTGAGAATTCCGCCGGAACCCCCCGGACTTTCGAGCGGTTCGGTCGCATGGGCGTCGGGAGCGGGTCCCCGGAGGGCCGCCGCGCCTTTCATATTCGTACCGCTGATCCCTTGCATTTGAACTCCCGTAAGACTTGGGTAAGGTTCGAAAAACTTCCGTTTGGCATGACCCTCGGGGAAGCAACGCTCCCCCGAGGTCATCCTAAAATCATGCCATTACGTCGAGACGAGAGGCCGCCGCCGCACGCGCGGAGACTCCACTCGAATTCATCGCGGCGATCCTTGCGGATACGCCTCGATCGACCGCGCGTTCTCCGGAAGCGTTCGTCGACCGCGAAGAGCGTTCTTCGCCGCCATTGAAGCCGTCCGTCGTTTGTTGCCGATTCGGCGTTTGACCGTCGAAACCGCTGAACGTCGGGTGACCGTTCGGCGACTGCTGCGAGTTCTGACCGAGGTCAGCGCTCGTCGAAGTCGCGGCGAGGGTCACGTCCACGCGTCCGAGCGCGAGACTCTGCTGCGCGAGGGAGTCCCGAAGAGCGCCTAAGCTCTCTTCGATGACTTTCTTCGCGGCCGGGTCGTTCGCTTGGACCTTCAGGCCGACGTCCTTGCCGTTCGTAGAGATGCGGATCATGAGCTCGCCGAGATTTCCCGGATTGAGTCGAATTCGCATCTCGCCGCCACCGGCGGCGGACATCCCCGTGATTCCGTTCGCGACGTTGCGGAGCGACTCCGAAGTGAGCCGGTCCCGCATCATCGCTCCCGGAACGACGTGTCCCGTGATCGTTTGCGGAGCCGCGGCCGCCCCCGTGTCTCCCGGACGAACCGCCGCGGTGAGCGGCGCTCCGTTCGGATAGAACGTGTCGGTTTGGAGTTTCGGTTCGTCCTTCGTGAGGCGCAAGCCTCCTTCAAGATGACCCGACTCCATAGCCGGTCCGGCGGAAAGTCCGCCCGGAATCACTTGGAGGAGCGGCTTGGCGGATTTTCCGTCCAAAACGGTCGAACCCGCAAGGGAGTCCACTTCCATTTGGGTCGGATCGAAGGCTCCGGCGAGTTTCGCAGGTGCGACTCCCCCGTCTCCTCCCGCGAGCGCCATTTGCGGGCGACCGTTCGGTCGTCCGCCTATGCCTCCCGCGTTTCCACCTTGTCCTCCGGTCGTCTGAGCGCCCTGAAGGGCGGCCAGATATTCCGCGCCGCCGAGTACGTTCGGCGTCGTTTTGACCGGAGTTCCATTCGCATCGACCGGTGTGCCCGGCTGATCGGTCCGAACGCTTTCGACTTCCCCGCCTACGGCGGCGATCGCGGAATCGAGGCCCTGTAGCGTCGATTCGGCCGCTTGTTTCAGCTGTGATCCGTCCCCTCCCTGAGCCTTGATCTGTTCGACGAGTTTTTTCAACTGGTCGAGACTGACTTCTCCCTTCGTTACGGGAGTCGGCTTACCTCCGGAAGTTCGCATCGCTTCGATTTCCTCGGGGGCCGGTTGATTGCCGCCCGCGAAAACCCAGCGCGAACCCCACGGTTGATCGGGTCCAGCGACGAACGCACCGGCGATAGGGCCGTTTGCGCTTTGCTCCGCTTTTGCCTGAAACAGCGACGCGACGGTCGGAGCCGGAGCTCCGCCATCCGCTTTCGCGGCTTTCGCCGCGGAAGCTTTACCGTTCGTCGACAGCTCGACCTGGTCGGGGACCAGATTCCCGAGATCCTTCGGCGACGGGACTTCCGGAGTCGCTTTTTGTGCGTTTAAAGTCGTCGCGAGAGCGCCGTCGAATGACGACTCCTCTCCCGGTACTTTCTTCTTAACGCTTTTCGCTACTTGCGGGTTCCCGTCCGAGGGCTGGCTCGGGCTGTCGACTGTTGACAGCGTCGGTATGAGATTGTTTGAGATTTCCATTTTCTTCACCTCCCTTCACTCGATTCGTGGTCTCAGCCGCGCCAATCGACGCGGTATTCCTCGTTTTCGCCCGGACCACTCCGGCGAGTTTTTCTGCGAGCGGAGCCGATTTAGCCGGATCCATCGCAGCGAGAATTTTTCCAAGTTTTACGGAAGAAAGCCGAGCCATCGCCTCGACCGCGAGGCGCTCGTCCACGGACGCGACGATGGCGGCCGCGGCTTTCGGGCTCATCGACTCGAACGTCTCCACGAGCTTTCCTACTTTTTCTTCGCTCTTCGAATCACCGAGATTCTGGGCCTGTTTGATTTCATCCCGAATCGAATCGAGCTTCTTCATCTCTTCGGCGACCGCGGATTCCTTCGCGATGATCTCTTCTTCGCGCTTCTTCAGGTCGGCGTCGCGCTTCGCGAGGTCTTTTTTCAGCTCTTGGACGTCGGCGATCGAGGCCTCGTCGGTCAGGCAGCCACCCTTCTTGGCGGGCGCGGTCTTCGCGACCACGGCCTCGGGCGCGATCGGCTCGCCGGTCTCGGCCTTCGGAGTCTCCGCCTTCGCCTCGAGAACTTCCTTCGCCGCGTCCTCAGCGAACGTTTCCGGAGCGTCGCTCGTAAGGGTCGTGACGAAAAGGCTTCCGGCTCCGACGAGAGCGGCCAACACGAATATCGTGCGGGCGTCGAATTTCAAGATGCCGAGAAGACCTTTGCGATTTTTCATTAAGCGATTTCACTCCATTCGGATTCGTCGTCCGCACGCGGTCGCGAAACGTAGACTTCTTCGAGTTCTTTTTGTTCGCGCTTACGGAGCGCGGACCTGTATTCGGCGTACGCTTTTTCGCGCAGAAGTTCGATCGCGCGAAGCGCGCGCTTCGCGAGAATGACTTCGCGGAGCGCCTTCTCCACGAATTTCCGCGCGCGGAAAATGGCTTGATCGGCCTGAATGAAGCGCTGGCGATTTCCGTCGATGAATTCGTTTTCGAGCTGGAACGCGAGGACCGGCTGGGCCCTGCGCGCGAGCGCGTCCCGACGCGTGAGCGCGCGATCGTTCTCGTCGAGGAGACGGCGTTTCGCGTGGAGGGCGTCTTGATATTTCGCCTGGGCGGCCGCGAGTCCGCGCAGAGCTTCCTGCTCCTTCGCGTGTCTCACTTTCTCAACGGCTTCTAAGCGAAATCGGAACTTTTTCGTCATCGCCTTATGATTGTCTCTGACCGCGCGAGTCGGCTCTAGACTGAATGTTTTGCCGAGACTATCCGGCCGGGTGTCGGGAATTTGGCGCTCGAATTAACGACGGGCCGCGGTCGCGGTTTCGCCGACGCGGACGATGGCCTGAAGAAGGGCGACACTTTCGTCGAACGAGCCCGTCTCGTCCACACGTTGGCGAAGAAAAAGGTTGATCCGGTCGATCGAGGCGATGGCCTGGTCGATCTTCGGATTCGATCCCTTCGCGTAGGCCCCGATATTAATCAGGTCTTCGGCCTGATTGTAGAGCGCCATCCACTCTTTGATCTTCCCGGCGTTGTCCTGCTGGGCTTCCGTCGTGACCGCACGGAAAACCCGCGAGGCGGAGGCGAGGACGTCGATCGCCGGAAAATGATTTTTTTGCGCGATTTTCCGCGATAAAACGATGTGGCCGTCGAGGATCGATCGCGCGGCGTCGGCGATCGGATCGTCCATATCATCGCCCTCGACGAGGACGGTGAAGAGTCCGGTGATCGAGCCGCCGTTCACGCCGGTTCCGGCGCGTTCGAGGAGCTTCGGAAGCATCGAGAAAACCGAGGGTGGATAGCCCTTCGTCGCCGGCGGCTCGCCGAGGCTCAACCCGATTTCCCGCTGGGCCATGCAAAACCGCGTGACCGAATCCATGAGGAGGAGGACGTCCTTCGACTGGTCCCGGAAGAACTCCGCGACCGCGGCCGCGAGGACCGCGCCGCGCATCCGAAGGAGCGGGCTCTTATCGGACGTGGCGACGATGACGACCGAGCGGGCGAGCCCCTCTTCGCCGAGGTCCCGTTCGATGAACTCCCGTACTTCCCGACCACGTTCGCCGATGAGGGCGATCACGTTGATGTCCGCCTTCGTCTGGCGCGCCATCATGCCGAGAAGGACGGATTTCCCCACTCCGGAGCCGGCCATGATCCCGACGCGTTGTCCGCGCCCGATCGTGAGTAATCCGTTCAATGCCCGCACCCCGAGATCGAGGGGTTCCGCGATCACCGTCCGCTCGAGCGGATGGCTCGGACTATCGTAGAGCGAACGGAAACACGCCGATTCGTCGTCGCCCCACGCGATCGGACCCTTCCCGTCGATCGGCTCGCCGGTCGCGTCGAGGACGCGTCCGAGGAGGGCGTTTCCCACCTGAATCAGCGGCGAAGTCCGTTTTAGAATCACGACCGAGTCCGTACTCACGCCGCGCGCGTCCCCGAACGGCATCAAAACCACGCGCTTTTCCCGGAAACCGATGACTTCGGCGTCAACCCCGGGGAGGTGGTGGGAATTCTCGTCGAGTCGGAGCGGGGTCGCAGCGCCGTTTTCCGTCGTCAGGATCCGGCAGACGCTCCCGACCGAAGCGCCCGGGAGGATTGCCTCGAAGATCATTCCGATCGATTTCACGACCTTGCCCGCGACTCGATACGGAACGTGCGTCGAGATCCGGTCGAGGTAGGCGCTGGTGCCCTCGATGGGATTCGCGCTCATGCCGATTCCGACTCGCCTGGGGTGTTCGCGGGATCCGCTTCGGCCGCGGCCGCCGCGGCGATCTGGGAATCGTCGAGCGCGGCGAGCACGACTTCATGGAGGGAACCGAGCTGGGTATCGAGGGTCGCGTCGATCCGATTCCAGTCCGTTTCGATCACGACGTCCGAATCGCCGAGCTGAGAAGAAGCCTCGATGGTGACGTTCTTGAGCCCGATATGCTTTTTCTCGAGTTCCGGAAGCATCCCGTAAAGCGATTCGATTTGGGCGGAGCTCGCGATCAACTTTAACTGATCCTTCACGCCGACTTTTTCGACGACCGAACGTACGACGCGCGCGACGTATTCGGAGTCGATGAGAATTTCCTTTTGGAGGATGCTTCCCGCGACGCGAAATACGAGCTCGACGAGGAACCGTTCGTTCGCGCGGAAAACTTCGGCTTTCACGCCTTCGAACCCGGCGATGAGGGAGTCGAGCCGCTCAAGTTTTTCCGTCGAATGCGCCTCGTAGCTCGCGGTCGCTTCCGCCTTGCCTCGGGCGTAACCCTCTTCGTAACCCGCTTCCCGGCCGTCCCGTTCGGCGGCCCCGCGGAGCGTTTCGATTTTATCCCGGACTCGGGACTCGACTTCCTGATTCGTCTCTTCGTCGACCGATACGAGGTCCCGGAGGACCGGATCGACTTGGAATCGACGATCCTTTCGGCCGAGCTCGGCGATCGGCTTCGAGGGTCGAGTCGGCCGCTTACCCGTCAGTGTCGGAGTCCGAAATGTTTCGGAGGCTCCCGGGCTCAGATTCGTCATCTCGAATGCCCGCACGTCCTGGGTCGCGTCTTGGTCGAGTTTGAAGACTTTTTTATCCATAGTTCCTTATACCAGCGCGTCGCCGTCGCCACCGCGCGCGATCATGATCTTGCCTTCGGACTCGAGCCGCTTCGCGACGTTGATGATTTCCTGCTGGGCTTTTTCGACGTCGGAGAGCTTCACCGGACCCATCGTCTCGAGGTCTTCCCGGAGAAGGTCGGCCGCCCGCTTCGAGATGTTCCGGAAAATCTTGTCCTTGATTTCATCCGGGGCGGTCTTGAGCGCCATGACGAGCTTGTCGTTGGGTACTTCCTTGAGCAGCGTCTGCATGCCGCGATCGTCGATGTAGATGATGTCTTCGAAGACGAACATGAGCTTCCGGATTTCTTCGGCGAGCTGCGGGTCCTTCTCTTCGACGCGGGCCATGATGTTTTGCTCGGACTGCTTGTCCATGACGTTGAGCATGTCGGCGATCGGCTGAATCCCGCCGAGTTGTTGCGTGTCGATCGAGCCGAGCGTCGCGAGTTCCTGCTTCAGGACCTCGTCGACCTGGGCGATCAAGGATGGCGAGATGAAATCGATGTTCGCGATCCGAAGGACGACTTCGGTCTGGATTGCCTCCGGAAGGCGTTTGATGACGTCGACCTTCTTCCCGCCGTCGAGATGGGCGAGAATGAGAGCGATCGTCTGGGGGTGTTCGTTGATGAGGAAGTTCGCGAGCGTCCGTGAGTCGACGAGTTCGAGCGCTTCGAGGGTCCGGGACCCTTCGACGACCGAGAGCTGACCGAGAA
>JAYVXM010000106.1:0-2332 GCA_043785205.1 Bdellovibrionales bacterium | reverse complement strand
GACGTTCTTCGTCCCATCCAAGCGCTTCGGATACCGGTAAAGAGGAGCAGCGTAAACGGAAACGCCATGTAGAGCACGGGAACCCAAAGATCCGAGAGCCGCCCGCCGTTCGTGCCTTTCCGGAGTTGCTCGTGCACCACGTACTGATCCCAAAACGCGGCGCCGTCGCGCGCAAAGAGGATGAGGAACCAAAGGAGTCCGAGTAAAATCCCGGCGCCGAGCGCGAAGTAGAGGTGCCGGTTCTTGAAGAGCAGCCATTCTCCGGAAATAAAAAGATAGATCCCATAACCGAAGACCCAAAAACCAGCGTAGAGCGGACTCTTCAGGAGTGACGAAAGTCCGGCGATCGCGAAGGCCAGGTAAAGCCAGCCGACCGGACGCTCCGAATCTTCCGGCTCCGCGAGGAACTTCAGTCCGGCCCACCACGCGCCCGTGTAAAAGAGGCAAACGTAAATATCCATCTGCGCGGAGAGCGCGTAGGTCATCGCGCCGAGCGTCGCCGCGAACCAGAGTCCCGAATTCACGTACCAGCGACGTTCGCCGAGAAGCGACGCGATCTCGTTCAAAAGCCACGCGGTGCCGACGAGCGCGAGGACTCCCGGCAAAAAGGTGGCGAACACGTTAAACCCGAAGACGTTCCAGCTGAGGAGCGTCATCCAGTATTGGAGCGGCGGCTTCAGGTAGTTCGGTTCGCCGAAAAGGAGCGGCTGGAGCCATTCCCCGCGTTCGCGCATCTCCATCGCGACCGCGATATACGTTTTCTGATCGCCCGTGAACGGAATCCCCATTTCCCAAAGCAGCGGGAGGTAGGCGGCCAAGATCCAAATCAGATGGCCCGGGTGGCGCCAGAGGGTGGTTTTTCCGATCATGCTCGGTTTCGAATTTACCCCTTTCGTGCCAATATACCAGGATCATGAGCAATTCCGATCGAGTCGTCGTCGTCGCCGGAGCCCGGACCCCGTTCGCCCGCGCCCGCACCGTGTTTTCGAAAATGAGTCCCGCCGCTCTCGGGGGCGTCACCCTCCGCGAGACGGTCGCCCGCTCCGGGATCGATCCGAAACTGATCGAGGAAATTTATTACGGAATCGTGGCCGCGCCGGCCGAAGGTTCGAACGTTTCGCGCGAAGCGCTGTTCGACTCCGGCCTTCCGCCCCAGATCCCGTGCACGACGGTGAATCGTTACTGCGCGTCGTCCGCCGAAGGCGCCGCCGGTATCGTCGCGAAGATTCTTTCCGGCCAAATCGAAATCGGCATCGCGGGCGGCGTCGAATCGATCTCCTCGATGCGCGCGCTTTTTTCGAACGAAGCGACGAACTTCTTTCAAGACTTCGGAAAAATGAAAACGACCGGCCAGAAACTCGGTCACCTCGCGAAATTCAAGCCCGCGTTCATGACGCCGATGGCGCCGGGAATCGTCGAACCGACGACCGGGCTCTCGATGGGCCAGAGCGCGGACCTCATGACGCGCCAGTTCGGCGTGACCCGTAAGGAGCAGGACGAGTACGCGGTCGGATCGCACCTGAAAGCCGCGAAGGGTTGGGAGAGTGGATTCTATAAAACTCATGTGATCGGCGTGCCGACGAAAGACGGAACTCTCGTCGAACGCGACACTGACATCCGCGCGGACACTTCGGTCGAAAAAATTTCGGGTCTTCGCCCGGTTTTCTACAAGGACGGATCGATCACCGCCGCCAATGCGTCTCCGCTCACCGACGGTGCTTCGGCCGTCCTCCTGATGAAGGAGTCGAAGGCGAAAGAGCTGGGTCTCCAGCCGCTCGCCGCCATTCGCGCGGTCGCCTCGGCCGCGATCGACATCCTCAAGGAGCCGCTCCTCATCGGTCCGGTCTACGCGATCCCACGCGTGCTCAAAGCGGCGGGAATTACGTGGAACGATCTCGACCTGATCGAAATTCACGAGGCCTTCGCGGGCCAAGTATTAGCGACGTTCCGGGCGATCGAATCCGATTCGTTCGCGAAAGAAAAACTCGGCCTCGGCTCAAAAATCGGGACGGTAGATCTTTCGAAAGTGAATCCGCACGGCGGATCGATTCCGCTCGGACATCCCTTCGGCGCGACCGGCACGCGCATGGTTCTCCAGGCCACGCACGGTCTGCGGAAATTGAACAAAAAGCTCGCGCTCATCTCGATTTGCGCCGCCGGGGGCCTCGGCACCGTTATGGTCGTCGAAGCCGTCTAGCGGCTCTGGCGAAGGAGCCACTGATAAACGCGGGGGTTACTGTACATCGGGCCCCAAGGGGTGCTGTGCCCACTGCCCGGCCAGAGGGTCAGTAAATACGGCGGATCGATATCCATACCCCCGACCTGCATCTCC
>JAYVXM010000105.1:0-7792 GCA_043785205.1 Bdellovibrionales bacterium | reverse complement strand
ACTCCGAATGAGTTTGCGAAAAATTGGAGACCGATGCTAAGCAGCTAAGCCGCAGGCCGACTCATCTTCATCCCTGGATAGCGTTGGGGGTAACCGCGAAATAATCGACGCTAATTTGATAGTTTTTCGTTTCGAGCAGAGTTGTTGGAGATCGCGCACTTTTATCGTTAAAGTCGAAGCGTCTCTTTTCAAAATGTTTTGTTTCCGCGGACTTTTTATCGACGATTGTGCACGTGCATTCTAGAGCTGCGTTTTCGGCCAGGGCGAAAGATGGAACAACGATTGACAAAAACAGGATAATTTTTTGTACCATAGTTAAGATTATGCGGCGCTTATACAAGAGGTTACAGTACTTCCGCACATGCTGCGTCGAATTCCTTTAATTTAATGCGGGCTACACGCTGTCTTGTCCGCATTTATTGCTTTCATTCAAATGACCCGAGCAAGAAATATTCCTACGCGACATTCATTTGTTTTAGTCCTGCCTACGAAGACCCGAGATCAGAGTTTACAATTCGGTAAGGAGCGAATGAATCCAGTTCAACGGGTCACCAATTTTCACATTGTCTCAGAAAAGTTTGGTTTTCCTCTCGAGCTACTGGGGTGAAGTAGCTCAATTTTCTTTCGGGGAGAAACTGATCCCCTTCCAAGCGTTCGGGTAGGGTTGCGCCCCTCGTAGTCACACCTACGATTTTTCCGTCAAATAAGAGAGGGCCTCCGGAATCTCCTTTTGCAGTCGAAGCGTCCAATCCGTTTGGGGACGGGAAAGACCTCCGTTTCACCGCGTCCCAACCTTCAATGTCATTGGTACGGCCTTCTAATTCAATTATGCCGCTCGACGGATCCACACTCTTAATTTGATTTATCCCTTCTCGCTTCTTACCGTCCGCAGGAAGGCCGGGATAATTGGTTCCGTAACCGACCACCGTCACTGAAGCGCTTTTAACAGGAGGATCGAAAGAGAGAGGCATAGTTCCGAGACCTCCCAAATATTTGAGGAGCTCCTCATTACCGGCGGGCGCCGGTCCGCGCTTACCTGCTTCAATATTCGAAGGAGGTACCATGATCATTGCCAGGTCAAACTCGCCTGGGCCGTCGTTGTCCTTAATTGATGAACATGGAATGTACTTTGGATGAATTTTAATTTGAGGGCTGTCGACCATGCGGTCGTTAATCTGAATGCCGCCGATCGAATCGGGCAAAGTACCAAGCCTGAGTAATTGCTCTCCGTAAACCGCGCAAAGACAATGCGCGGAAAGGAGGATTTTCCCTGTCCGAAAAACTTGCGTGCCAGAGCAAGTGCCTATGGGTGCGTATTCCGGTGCGGCACCAGTGAAGGTAAGACGAATAACCGCCGGAAACCCCTCCGTAACCACGCCATTTATAATTGGGGGCTGATCGAAAGCACAGGAACGAGGAGTATTCAGATAATGCGCTACGAGCACATTCGGATCGAAACTCAGACCGAACGCGAGCGGTGCAAGGCTAAAGGCAAAAAAAATACTCACAAACACGTGAACGCGCACCCTCAAAGAATAGCATAGGGTCGAACCCACCCAATGCGTCAGGTTTCTGACAAGTCCATAGACGTGGTGAAGGTCTCTCGTGAAAGTAATGTTTTTAGTCCGCACTTTGTGCCGAAATTCTTCGGTTAAGCGATCATTCGTTGCCCGCTTATTCAGTGACTTCTGTACGGAACTCCAAGGCGCCCTCCCCTCTCGGGCGCCCGATTTGATGGGGCCCGACTGAGAACTCTGAATTCGGAAACTCGGAATAGGCCGCGCGAGCATCGCGGGCCGGGTTTAGTCCTTTCGCCCGGGTGGCGAGAGGAGCTGGCGGGCGAAGGCGAACGAGTTTTCAAGCCGTTCGTACGGGGTGCGAGACCCCCTCCTTTCTAAGGCAGAAAATATTTTTCGAAAATGGATTGACGTTCTCTCCGCTGAAACACCGTGAATTTTCGGGTTTCCGTAGAGAAGCTCGTTTAACGAACGGCGAAAGCCTTAAGGATTACGAACAGGATTTGATTCGCGGTTTTAAAACTTTTCGAATGTTTTCCTAGTGTGAACCAGCCTCGCGCGTTTAAAGGGGGCGAATTTCTCAGGTTATATTCCTTCCATGAATTTCAAATCCCTCTCAAACGCTACTCTGCACGAACAAACACTTTTAGCCGCGAAGACCGAGAAGGCGGCGACCTTTGCTTTGCTCGAATTTCTAGCCGAAGTCGATGCAAGACGCCTCTATAGCGAGCGGGGATACTCGACCTTGTGGTTGTATGTGCATAAAGCGCTCGGTTATTCGGAATCGAGCGCCTCGGAGCGAGTCTCGGCGATGGGGCTCATGCAGGCGGTGCCGGGAGTGAAAGAGAAAATCATTGCCGAAGAGCTCACCCTGACTTCGGCCGTGAAGCTGGCGGCGTTCGTCAAACGCGAAGAATGCGAACCCGAAAAAGCGGCCGAGATTTTAGAAATGATTTCGGGGTTACCCACCCGGGAAGTCGATAAAATTCTGGCGCGTGAACAGGCGGAGCCCGCTCTAAAACGTGATCACCTTAAACCCTCCGGGCCCGAAACGACGCGGGTTTCCTTCGATGCGGATCCGGAATTCATGGAGCTCTTTGAAAGACTTAAGGACCTGCAGGGGAATCCGGCGCTTTCGATGTGCGAACGGTTGAAATCGGCGCTTAAAACCGAGGTTGAACGGAAGGAGAGTTTCAAACCCCGGCGGCGATCAAAGAAGAAGACTCCTGCTCCACCGGAAACAAAACCCGAAGCAGAATCTAAATCAGATTCGGAAGCAGAATCAGAATCAGCGCCGTCGGGAGAAAACCCTCAATGGGTTCGGGCGCCCGAAGTAAGAAAGACGGATCACGCGAGCTCGGTACAAACGGACCCAAAAAACAAGATCCGCTCACGCTTTATCCCGGTTTCGGTGAAGCGCGAGGTCGCCCAACGGTCCGGCGGTCAGTGCGAGTTTAGCGACCCGGTGAGTGGAAGACGCTGCGAATGCCGTTTCGGACTCGAGTTTGATCATTTTCCGGTCCCTTTTGCGAGGGGTGGGGAGTCGACCCTCCAGAACTTAAGGCACGTTTGTTCGTCCCATAATAAACTCGCGGCCGTGCAGTTTTACGGGCGGGAAAAGATGCGGGAATTTTTTCGGTGAAGGGCGATTGGTTCGGCACTTCAAGGCTTGGAATCGCGAGTGACGCCAAAATATTCGTAAAGGCGGGCAGTCGACCCAAGCTAGTGCGGTCAAATCGAATTTAACTCAAGGTGGACCCGATAATTTCGCGCAGAATTTTTCCTAGGTTCCTCCCAGGATATCCGTCAGGCCCGTTCGCGCGTCCAACAGGTGGCCGTGGCTGAAGACCGCCGTGTCGTCATCCTTGATTTTCGGTGGTGCCGTAAAAGTGAAAGAGTCCGAATAAAGAAGTTCCGTATCGGAACCCTCCCGGCGTCGATTGATTGACGCGCTTTTCCCATTCAGGTTTCGCATCCGACCGCCGAGAAGGAGGTGTGAGACCTCCGAACCCACTCCTCATCCTCGCGCTCGTCCTCTCCGTTTTCGGCGCCGCCGAACTATCCGCGACGGACGCCCTGGCCGCCAAGCCCGCGCGAACCGTCATCGCCGTTTCCGGGAAGATTTCCGCGGTGAAGAACGGACGAGATCGCAAGAAAAAGCGCTACTGGGAATACCGCCTCCGCACCGCCTCCGGAAAAACCGTGCTCGTGCACGACTACCAGTATGGCCGGTACCGCCAGCCCGCGACCATGGGCATTCAAGAAGGCGCGAAACGCGAAGTCCGCGGTTTCTACGTCCACATCGCGACGAAGCGCGGCAGCTCGAAAAAAGAGCCCGTCCTCATCGTCTCGCCGGCGAACTAGCCGCCAAAACAGCCCGCTCCGCTCCGGTCGGGCAGAGCCCTCCCATCCGCGGGCGAGCCTACTTACGGCACGGTGAACTCGAAGACCGTGCGAATCCCGTAATGATCGGAGAGCGCGGGTAGCGTGTCCGAAATCGGATCGCGAAAAACCACCGCCGATTCCTTCGCCCGCCAGCCGGCGTGGGGCGCGTACAGGATGTAATCGAGCGTCTCCTCCGGATTCCGACTAAAGCTTTCCCGCGCGTAAGGATTTTCTTGGGAATAGGTCGGCACCGCGGGGTGGGTCGAGTCCTGGCCGTTGGCGACTAGGAAACTATTCTCGAAGGGCTGGCCGGCCGCCCGTAAGGTTTCGAGGAAGCGTGTATATTCGTCGGCATAGCGCGCGCCGTAGCCGCGCGCGCCGTCGTGCGCTTGATAATGAAAATTTAGATCTCCGGCGAGAATCGCGTAATTCGAGCGTCGATGTCCGCCGATGAAGCTCGCCACTTCGAGGAGCTGGACGAGGAGCTTCTTCCGCGAGGCGGCGTTCGGGAGGAGCATCTTTTCGTCGAAGAGGACCGAGCCGAGGTGAGTCTGGTAAAGGTCGATCTCTCCGATTCCCGGTAGATCGATCGCCGCCGCGACGACCCGCTTCGCGGCGAACCATTCGATGAAGCGGGTGACCGTCCGGAACGGACGGCTCCGCTCGATCCGCCGGAGCGGGAATTTCGAGGCGAGGAACATCCCGTCCCCCAGTCCGAGCCGGTGGCGGGTATAGATGAAATAGTCGTATCCATGTGCGCGAAGCGCGCGCTCGAGTTCGACCTTGTCGCGATTCACCCAGATTTCCTGGAGGGAGAGCACGTCGGCGTCGATTCCGGCGAGGCACTCGGGAAGGATCCGCCGCCGTTCGTGGTAATGCTTCGAATACACGAATCCCGGGAGCGCGAGGAACCACGCATTGAACTGGAGCACGGATAGGGTACGCGATTCCGAATTCACTCGATTTTGGATACGGAAGGTAGCGTGACGAGGTTTTCTTTCCCTCCGCACGTCGGATGTTTGAAACCACTCGGGACTTCCTTCGCCGCGAGATAAATGATGTCGTCGTCCTTCGTGAGGCTCACGCCGGCCGGAACGTGGTCGAGCGTGAGGAATTTGCGCGCGTGCCACGCGATATTATGGTCCGCGCAGGACGAGTCGCCGCTCACGCCGATCGCGCCGACGAGCGCACCCTTTTTCGTGTAGAGCGCAAGTCCGCCGCCAAAGATGTTCACGCCGCCGATTTTTCGACCCACCATCGGATCGTTCACTTGGCCATATCGTTTCACGTCGCCGTCGTACGCGACGCGCACATCGACGGGATTCGATTCCTGAAGGCCGAAGAGGCTCCCACCCGGCTGAACCGCCGAATAAAGATTCGCGGTCGAAAGTGCGAGGCCCGGCAACGAAAACGCGTTCGCGGTATTCGCCTTTTGGGCGGAGATCACGCGCGAGCCGGGCCACTGAGAACCCCGCTCCTCGCCGGTAAAGACGACCGCGCAGACTTCGCCGTCACGGTTCACCACGGTCGCCCAGAGATCCAAGTTCAGTCCGCCGTTGTCCATCTTCCGCGCTATCGTCAGCGCATCCTTGAGGTCCTTCCACACCGGCACGGCTTTACAATCGGCGGCTCCCGCCGAAACGGACGCGAGTGAAAGGAGGATGACGGCAAGCACGAGCGGGGGTCGGGGAAAATTCAAGGCAGTCTCCTTACGAAGATTCATCGGATGGGGTCGAGAGGGGCAGGTTTGTCGAGATCACCCGAATTGTCAAACGCGGCGGGTCGAAAATGCGGCGCATTAATGTCGCGGCGTACGATTCCCGCAAATCTCGATGAGCTGCGTTCGTCGGGAATCGAGCCGCCACGGGAGGTAGTGAAAGGGTCCCTTCGCGACCGCGATCCACTCCCCCGTTTCGTGTTCGAGAATTTCTCCGAACGCTCCGCCGGTCATCGCCCATTTCGACGTCCAGGCGTCCGCGAGTTCCCGGCTTCCGGGCCGCGCGCGAAATTCGAGCACGACTCGCGGGGCGAGGCCGAGCTTCACAGAAAAGCGATCGTGAAAGCTCAACCACGGAATTTCCGCGGCGAGCGCCCGCCGAAGTCCCGCTTCGACTTCCGCGAGCCGATCGCCGGTAAACAAGAAACCGAGCTGACCGAGAAGATTCGAGAAAAGAACCGTCGAACCGGGCGGGGCCGGGGTCGCCGCGAGCCAACGCACGAGATCCCAATCCGCCTCCGCGAGCTTCCGGAAAAAGTTCTGGCGCACGAAGCGCGCCCCCTCGACGCGGCTCCGGAGCATGCGTCCCGCGAGCGGATCGATATCGACCGCGACGAGGCTTCGAAATCCGGCGAGAAATGCGGGGTCGAAACAGTAGCCGCCGCTCGGCCCGACGAGGACGAGGTCGGTCTCGGTCGGCGACTCGATTCGCCGGGCGAGCTCGCGCGCTAGATCTTCGCGAAACGGCTGCCAGAGGTGCGAAGCGTACCGGAGGGCGGCGAGGTGGTAACCGATTCCGCCCGAAGCGTTCAAAAGTCCGCGAATCCCCTCTCCCACGCGCTTCATGAAAATACCGTAGCGGGCCGGGGTCGCGCTTGCGAGCGCTTTTTCGATGGCCTAGACTGGAAGCCATGACCCTTTTCCAAGCCATCATCACCGCGGTCGTCGGCGTCTTTTCGGAGATTTTTCCGGTCGCCGGCGGCGCCCATCGAAGTCTCCTCGAGTTCTTCTTCGGATGGGACGTTTCGCATCCCCGACTGATCGGCGCGACCGAGCTCGGACTCTTTCTCAGTCTCGCCTTCACCCTCCGCCACGATATGGCGAGCCATTTCAGCTCCCTGATCCAAGTCATCGTCTACCGGAAAAAACCGAGGGCGATGGACGAACGCATGCCCATCTTCGTCCTCATCGCGATGGTCGTTCCGGTGCTCGCGTTCTTCTTTTTCCGGCAGCTCCCGGTCTTGCCGGCGGAGAATCCGTACCTCTTCGCCGGGCTCCTCGGTCTTTCCGGGATCCCCATGGCGTTCCTCGACAACTACACGAAAAAGAACAAATCGATCTACGACTGGAATGCCCTCGACGCCGCCCTCATCGGCATCGGCAGCGCGGCGCTCGCCGTACCCGAGATCGGACGCGCGACGGGGGCCTTCACGGTTTCCGCCCTCCGAAACTTCAGTCGCGAGGGTGCCGGGAAATTCATCCTCTACATCGCGACTCCGCTCTCCGGCCTCTCCGCGTGGTACCACCTCCGCGGACCGGGCTCGGTCCTCGCCGTCTCGGAATTTCCGAAGGTTTATTTTTACGCGGTCGTCGTCGTCTCGACGCTCGCCGGCGTCTTCGCGATCCACGTCTTCCTGAGCCAACTGAAGACGGTCACGCTCATGCGGTACGCGATTTACCGGTTCCTACTCGCGGGCGCGGTCGTCGGCTTACACCTTTACCGGACGTCGGCCTAGCGCCCCGGGTTTATTTTTTCTTTTCGCCTTCGAAGTCGACCATTTCCTTCAGTTCTTTTCCGACCTTGAAGAACGGAACGCGTTTCGGCGGAACTTGAACGACCTGGCCCGTCTTCGGGTTTCGCCCCTGGTAGGACCCGTAACTCCGATTCACAAAGGAGCCGAAACCCCGGATTTCGATCCGATCGTCGCGCTTGAGCGCGTCCGACATCATATCGAAAACCATATTCACGACGATCTCCGCCTGCCGGTGCTGAAGGTGGGCCTTCTCGGCGACGATATTAATGAGATCCGCTTTGGTCATTCCTCATCCCTCTCTAAAATCAGTAGCGCTACAGTTCTTTCTTTAAGGCTAAAGACGGTACGTGCCTTTTGCAAATCTTTTCACGTCGTTAGCGCATCACGCTCCGCGTTATGTGCTCAATGGCGGAAAATCC
>JAYVXM010000104.1:0-7796 GCA_043785205.1 Bdellovibrionales bacterium | reverse complement strand
AACACCGGCATCGGTCCGCGCTCCGCGCGGGCCGCCACCGAGAGGGCCCCGTCGACTTCGGTCGGTCGGGGCCTTTGTTTTGAACCGACAAATTCATGTCGTCACGACGAGCCGTTACTCGACGAAGGTTTACCAGGACTTGCTGACTTGAGTTGGCGAAATTCGCGATCATACTCAAGAAAGGGAGAGATCGCGATGAAATCAGTTTGGGCGGTGTTCGGGACGGTGATGATGGTATCTCTCGCGGGGTGTGCGCACTCCGACGGATTTCGAACTCCCGATCGGGAAATCGCGAGCGGCGGCCCGGCTACGTTCGTCCCCGGTTATAGCGCGAACGGGAATGGTTACGCGCAAGTCGTGCAGGATCTCCTGAGCGACGCGAAGGCCACGCGGTCGGTCGACGTGATCCAATTCAACTTCGACGCCGCCTCTTCGAGTAATCCCTTCGTCAACGCGCTCGCCGCGCGACTGACCGCGCTCGCGAACGCGGGACGCACGGTTCGAGTCTTCATCGAAAACGGCGGCTTCGGGGTCGGCCAAGTGAACCATACTGGCGGAGATTCGCTCGGACCGAAGGTCCAGGTCTATTACCTTCAAGGACTCGCGAATCGGGGCGATCCGAAGTCGCCCGGCATTCTCCACTCGAAGGCGGTCATCGTCGACGGTCACCTCGTGCTCGCGGGCTCGACGAACTGGAGCGATCGCTCGATCAGCGCGAATCCATCGGCCGCGAAACCGCCGAATAACGAGACCGACCTCCTCGTCGATTCGTCCGCGCTCGGTGGCGCGCTCACTGCGTACGCCGACGAACTGAAAGGTCAAGCCGGCCAGTTTCCCGCCCGCGGCTTGATCTCCGGCTCCTCCCTGCGTCTTCCATCCGGCGCGAAACTCGCCGATGTCGGCGCGCGAGTCCTTTTCGACGACGAATATTATCCCGCGCTGATTCAGTTCATCGGCGGGATCCGGAGCGGGGATCGCCTCGACTGCTCGATGTATACCCTCGGCGCGGGCGACGCGACCGATCCGGGGTCTCCGAACGGGCAAGGCGACCAGATCCTCGCCGCGCTCCTGAAGGTGAATTCGGGTGCCACGCTCCGGATCCTTTTCGATAACGACAGCTTTAACCGTTACGGGGCGCCGCTGAATCACGGTGCCGCAGTACAACTCCTTAAACGGACGCCGGAAATCTACATGACCGATCCAAAGGTGATCACGCACCAAAAGTTCTGCGTCCGTACGGGCCGCGACGGAAGCCATACCGCGCTCATGGGTTCTTCGAACTGGGACTACGTCGATCTCTCGCTGAACCACCAGATCAATTGGCTCGTCACCGACGATCGCGCGGCCGGTGAGCTCGCGAACTATTTCGATGGCCTGCTCGTTCCCCGCCAGAAGTTCACGGGAAAGTAAACGTCGGCGGCGCGTTTACCCGTTAAAGTCGAGTCGTCTAAAGAAACACTTCCCGCGCGATCGCCGTCCGCGCCGGCCCGTCCGCCTCGAGATATCGCCGAAGAAGCGCGAGGTCCGCCTGCCCGCGAATGTTCTCCGAACCGAGGAGAAGTCCCGCGAATCGAAAGTCCTCTTCGGTCCAATAAAGGGTCGCTTCGCCGGCGCGTTCGCCGCGCGCGACCCGCCCGCACGTCTGCATGAGCGCGAGGAGCGAGTAGGGCGACTGGGCGAGGAGCGCCCACTCAAACTGGGGAAAATCCATGCCCATGCCGAAGGCGTTCGTCGCGATTACCGACGTCCGCGCCTCGCCGTCCGCTTCGCTCGCAAGCGTCGCCTCGACCGAGCGTCGCTCTTCGTCCGCGAGTCCCGCGTGGTAGGGAAGCGCGCGGCGTCTTTCCGTGAAGAGACCGAGGTACCGCCCGACGTCCTTTCGCGTGCCGACGAAGAGAAGCCCCGGGCCCGTACGCGAAGTGAACGAATCGCGTACGATCTCGACCCGATCGACCGCGGACACGCGCACGAATCGAAGCGCGAGTCGGGCGGGCAAACGAAATGCTCCGAGCCGAATCCAGGGCCCCGCCAACGCGTCCGCCAATTCCTCGAGGAGCGCCCGAGGAAAAGTCGCGCTCATCCAGAGCGTCCGCGTGCACCCGAGGTCCCGGAGAAACTCGAGCAGCCGCCCGTACGCCGGGCGAAACCGCTCGCCCCACTCGTACACGCAGTGAGCCTCGTCGACCGCGACGACCGTCGGTCGCCACTCCCGCAGGGTCCGCTCGCGGACCAGCGCGGCTTCGGGACTGAGAATCCGCACGCGCGCCGCCGGGACTCCCGCCGCGAGAAATCGCGCGCGCTGCTGGCGCGCGAGCGCGATGAGCGGGGTGAGGACGAGTAAACGTTCACCCGGGTTCCGCGCGAGCTCTTCGAGAATCACCCCCTTGCCGGAACCGGTCGGCGCGGTAAGGGCGACGTTTATCCGCGACGCCCGGAGGTGGGAGATCGCTTCGGCCTGGAACGGATAAAGGAGAGGACGCGGCACCGCCTCGGTGATTCAAGAACGAGGCCGGGAGACTTAGCCGGTGCCGGCCTCCGCATTTTCCAAGTCGGCGCGAACCGCGCCGTCGCGCGATTTGAATCGGAGGTAAACGAGCCCGCCCGCCGCGCCGATGAGGAGCTGGGTCAGCACGTAGTACGAGAAGATGTCCGCGCCGCGGTCGGAGCCGAGGAGACGGAAGAAAAAGCTGAACGCCGCATGGCCGGTTCCGACGCCGCCCGGAAGGATCGGAATCGCGGTCACCAGGAGCCCGAGCGGCGCGACGACGAAGAGGCCGTTCGCCGGAATCTGCGATTCGCCGAGCGCCTGGGCGAAGCAGAGGCAAGCGAATCCGGCGAGGAGGTGGATCGTACAGGAGAGGAGGAGCGACTTGAATACGAGCTTCCGCTCCGAATGATAGACCCGGATGCCGAGGTAGACGCGAACGATCGAGCCGAAGGCCGCGCCGATCTTTCCGCCGCGTTTCTCGAAAGCGAGCCCGAGGCGCAAGAGGGGGTCCGCATTTTCCCGCACGAGGAAGAGGTAGCCGTAAAATACGAAGACGCAAAGTCCGGCCGTCATCACGAACGCCTTTACACCGGACAGAACCGGGGAGCCGATGAAGTGCTGGAGGCCGATCAGGAGCGCGGTGAGCGAGACGATCACGAGCGCGGACAGGCCGAGGATCCGATCGAGGAGGATCGCGCCGAACGCTTTCGAGCGCGCGCCCGGATATTCTTGGGCGATATAAAACGCCTTCACGAAGTCGCCGCTGACGGCGCCCGGGAGCGCGATGTTGAAGAAGTTTCCGACGAATTGAAGCTGGAGGAGGCGCGTGGTCGCGAGTCGGATATCCTGGGCGCGGAGAAGAATTCCCAACCGGAACGCGGCGATAAATGCCGCTACCCAAAGCGCGATAAAACCGACGAGCACTGCCGGCCAATTCTTCAGGCCCGCCCAGAACGCCTCCATCGAGATGAGGTTCTTCTTCCCGAGCCACCAGAAGACGAGGGCGACGAATGCGAGCTTCAGGAAATTTTTAATGGCGCTTTTCAGGTTCATCCGTTCTCCGAGAGAAAGTTTTCGAAGATTTTCCGGCCGACGAGTGGATCGTAAATTTTAACCCCGCCCTTTTCATGAAGGATCTGATTTCGCCGGTCGTCCTTTTTCCATCCCGCGATCGACTTCACGGTCGAGGGAAGATCCTTCTCCGGGTGGAACTGGATTCCGTAAACGGGAAGGTCTTCAAGCCGGCAGGCCTGGATCGCGCAGGCCGCGGACTTCGCGAGGAGGCGCATGCCCTTCGGCAGCTCCGAAACTTCCTCGAAGTGGGCGGCGAACGACCAGAAGCGGTCCGCGAGCCCCTCGAAGAGCGGCGCGCGCTCGACGATTTCGATTTCCGTCCAACCCCACTCACCGGGCTGACTCTTGCGCAATACGCTTCGTCCCCCCAGGACGCGATTCAGAGCCTGGTGACCGTAGCAAACGCCGAGGATCGGACGACTTTCGCGGAGGGCTTCCTTGAGGAGTTCGTCGAGACGGGAAATCCACGGTCCCTCTTCGAGGCAACTCGTTCGCGAGCCGGAAAGGATGATCCGGTCATAACCGCGGATCGAATCGGGAAGATCGTTCTCGGGAGCGCGTCGGGCGAACGCCGTGCGATCCGCGGACGTCGTCACGAATCGTCGGAGATCGGCCGAACCCCAGCAGTCGAGGTCCCGAGTATTATCAATGATGAGAACTTTCATTTTTCTTTCCCGCGTCTTCGAAGAGGTACGCGTATTTCAGGAAAATACTGTGGGCGGCGTTGACCGAAATGATGAAACCGGGGATCCCATCGCGGAAACCGGATTTCGCGAAATAGGTTTCGACGAATTTTCCGATCGGTTTAAGAAGAAGGAAAAAAAGATTTTTTCGCTGTCCGCGTTTGCGAAGCGCCTCGGAGCCGAGGCGCGAGAAGCGTAGATTCGTCTGGATCTGATCCCCGATATCGCGAAAAGGGTAGTGGAGGAGGTCGTGAACGAGCGGAGTAACCGAGCCGCGGACGACCCATTCCTCGTGGACGTCGGGTTCCGTCCAGAGGGCGTGTTTCCGATTCGCCAGCCGCACGAGGCGATTCGGATACCAGCCGCCGTGCCGAATCCAACGACCGAGATATTTCGTCAGCCGGGGGACGCTATAGGCAGCGACACCTTGCTTTTCGTCGCGCTCGAGCGTCTGCTGGATTTCGATCGCGAGTTCGGGACTCACTTCCTCGTCGGCGTCGAGATTAAGGACCCAATCGTACTTCGCCTGGGACGACGCGAAGTTCTTTTGCTGCCCGTACCCGCGCCACGGATTCGTGATGATCTTCGCGCCGAGGTGGCGGGCGATCTCGACCGTCCGGTCGGTGGAACCGGCGTCCACGACCAGAGTCTCCTGGGCGAAGCCCCGGACGCTTTCGATCGCGCGGGCGATGTTCGATTCTTCGTTGAGCGTGATGATCGTGACGCTCAGGGGCGGGCGCGGCATGGGATCAAAAATAACATAAAATCCAGTGGCCTAAACGCCGGATCTTTGGGAAAAAAGCGACTATGCGCGTTGCAGTCATCGGTACGGGTTACGTCGGTTTGGTCGCGGGAGCATGCTTCGCGGATAGCGGGCATACGGTCACTTGCCTGGATGTCGATCCGACGAAGATCGAGAAGCTCAAGCGCGGTGAAATTCCGATCTATGAACCGGGGCTCGAGGACCTCGTGAAACGCGGGTCGCGCGAAGGACGACTCCTCTTCACGACTTCATACGACGAGGCGATTCCCGCCGCCGAAGTTTTCTTCCTCGCCGTCGGAACGCCGCCGCTTCCGGACGGTTCGCCCGATACCCAGTACCTCGAAGCCGCTTCCCGTTCCATTGGGAAGGCGATGGAAAAATCGAAGGGCCGCGAGCTTCGGATCGTCGTGAATAAATCGACCGTGCCGATCGGTTCCCACCGCGTGGTCGCGGAATGGATCGCGAAGGAAACCACCGCACCTTTCGAAGTCGTGAGTAACCCCGAATTCCTGAAGGAAGGATCCGCGGTCGACGACTTTCTGAAACCCGATCGCGTCGTCATCGGAACCGAACGTGATGACGTCTTCGCGAAGATGTCGGAGCTCTACGCGCCGTTTGTTCGTCAAGGAAATCCGATCTTGAAGATGGATACCGTCTCGGCGGAAATCACTAAGTACGCATGCAACGCCTTCCTCGCGACGCGAATCAGCTTCATGAACGAGCTCTCCCGGCTCTGCGAACTCGCCGGCGGGGATATCGAGGAAGTCCGAAAGGGAATGTCCGGCGACGTTCGGATCGGAAAGCACTTCCTCTACGCCGGTATCGGCTACGGCGGCTCCTGTTTTCCGAAGGACGTCAAGGCGCTCGTCTCCACGGGAAAACGCTACGCGACCGAACTCGGGATCGTCGCCGCGGTCGATTCGGCGAATAACCGCCAGAAACTTCACCTCGTCGGCGCGATCCAGCGGCACTTCGGGAAGGACCTGAAAGGAAAGACCTTCGGTTTCTGGGGGCTCGCGTTCAAGCCGAACACCGACGACCTTCGCGAGTCTCCGGCGATCGAAATGATCCGCGCGATTCTCGCCGCGGGCGGTATCGTGAAGGCCTACGATCCGGTGGCGGTGGACGCGGCGAAGACCCAGCTCGGAGAGCTTCCGCGCGATCGTCTCGCGTATGCGAAATCCGCCTACGACGCGGCCGATGGAGTCGACGCCCTCGTGCTCGCGACGGAATGGAACGAGTTCCGCGATCCCGATTGGGCGCGAATTAAGCTCAGTATGAAGAGGCCAGTCCTCTTCGACGGCCGAAACATTTTCGATCCGAAGAAGATGATTGGCCTCGGATTCGCCTATTTCGCGATCGGCCGCGGAAAGTACCGCGTTCCCTAATCTAATCGTTTCGAACGACGATGCCGGACGCGTCCCCGCCGTCGATGCCCCGTTGGCAGCGGATTCGCCGAGAAGACCGGGCCGCTTCGAGCAGGGTCTCGTTCGCGGCCGTGAAACCACGGCGTTCGTGCCAGATGTGGTACTGGAGCGCGATCCCCTTAAGGGAGCGCCGCCGTAGCCCGGAGTTCATCATGCGAATCTCGAGATCGGTATCCTCCCGGCCGTAACCTTCGTAGGCCTCGTCGAAGCCGTTGACCATGAGAAGGTCCTGGCGGGCGACGGAAAAATTACAACCTTTCAGATCTACGACTTCGTCGAGGCGGAGAAACGAGCGCAGCCAAGGCCGCGTCCCCCAACGGATCGTGCGGTTCCAGTTCTCGGTTTCTCCGAAAAGGTGGTCGGCGAGGAGCCGAACGGAAGGTCGATCGAAGATGCCGCTCCGGATCGATCGCACGGTCAATCGATCGCTGAATCGGCGCGAAATCTCGACCCGGCGGCCGGCGCCGAATGTCCCGTTCTCGCGTGCGACCCAGTGGTCGCCCACGAAATCGCGGTGGGGGACGCAGTCGGCATCGAGGAAAACGAGAAGTTCGCCATTCGCGCGGCGGATCGCCTCGTTCAGAATCCGGCACTTCCGGAAACCGCGGTTTTCCTGCCAAAGATGGGTAAGCGGAACGCCGAGGGCGGCGAGCGAGCCCTTCACGGCTTCTCGGGTGACGATGCCGCTCCCGTCGTCGCAAAGGAGGACTTCGAAGTCGCGAAAGCGCTGCCGCCCGAGCGCCGCTAGCACGAGTTCGAGGTGCCGGGGCATGTCGTAGGTCGCAAGCAGCACGGAGACCTTCACGCGATTCTCCGGTAACTTCGGTATTCGAAGAGACGCACGCCCGTCATGCGTTCGAAGAGGTCGAGCGCGATTTTCTTAGCGTCGGATATTTCCCACTCGAGCGGGGACTCGTGAAGGTTCCAACTCCATCGCTTCGCCGCGATCCGCGCGCGCATCGCCTCAGGATGAGTTTCTCGGAAAGGGTAAAGGCCCCAGATCTTCTTATAGCGATAGTTATCGCCGGTCGCGGTTTTCGCGGTGTCGCCCCCCGTCTTCGTGTCCCCGTGATAAAGGGTGTCCATGAAGAAAGTCTTCTCCTTCATCACTTCGGGTGGACGAACCCACCCGTAATGGTAGATCGCGGCGTCGAGGAGCGCGACGCGGGGTTTTCCGCCGTCGGGTAGCCGAAAACTCTGGGCGTCGCCGACGCTGCGGGCGCCGGACGAACGTCGGACGATCCGGACTTCGCGTCGGTAGGCGCTTCGGGAATTCCGGATCATGTCGAATGACCCGTAAAAATGGACGTAGCGAAAGAGAAGCCCGTCGACGGCAGGATTCGCGAGGTTTTCCGCCATCG
>JAYVXM010000103.1:0-7802 GCA_043785205.1 Bdellovibrionales bacterium | reverse complement strand
ATGTTTCCCAGTCGCTTCGCGCCCAGGAATTGTTCGTTTTAACGTCCGTCCCATTTGCTCGCTTCTCCAAGGACTCCTTGGGTCGGCTTCGACGGACGCTCATTAAAGCTAGGCGAATCTATAATAAATAACTCAGTGCGTCAAGTAAGAGATTCCTCACTATAGGCGCTGGTATCATTAAACTTTAGGCCTCGTGGCGCGTATTTCTCCAAAAGCCTCGGATCGGCTTTGGCTTCTTTTTCCTGAGCTTCAGGCCTGGGCGGAACGGCTTACCGGCCGCCTCCCGAATAACGCCGGTCCCTTGGCTTTCGTCGCGCACCATCTTCTTTCGTGTCCGTGCGGCGGAGTTCTGGCTTCGTTGATCCCGGTACGCCGTTTCCGGATCACCGGACACGAACGAGACATGAGTTCGACCTTCGTCAACGAGCTTAAGCTTCGCGGAATCGAGGAAGCCGTTCTTCATGTGCGCATATTTCGGGCTCATCACTCCGTCGTGCCTTGGCTTATATCCGGTCACTCGGGCCCACTGCCGTAGTTCGCGGATATTCGATATCGGGGTTGTCTTAGCTGGGCGGCCTGGAGCGGCGATTTCGGTTTTCTCGCCGGTCCGTGAATCGACGCGGAAAAGCGGCCGGACCCGCTTCCCCTCGGAGCGCCGGAAGATCCCGTCCAGGCGAAGGTCAGGCAGTTTAAAGAGGTTTTTCCAGTACGGTGGCCTCTTCGATTTCGAGGGCGTGAGTTCTTTAAATTCGGCCTTGATTTTCCGCATAGCGGAATCGATCCGGTCCTGGAGCGAATCGATGGAAATTCCGAGGTTTTCGGCGACCTGGGGCCGAGTCAGTTCTTCGGGATTATTCAAGTGAAACGCGTAGAGCGCCTCGCGCTGGGCCTCCGTCATGTTCTCGAGGACTTTTAGGAAACGTCGGGAATTTTTCGGGAGCGTGCGCTCTACCTCGGCGTAGACACGCGCCTGGAGCATTTGGAACCGTCGGTACGGGAGATACGGATACAGCTGCTCGAGTTCCCATTCCTTTGTGGCGCCCTTTGAAGTGAGGTAGGCCACGGTCTTGAAGAGGTGCTGATCGTTTTGCTTCTCCCGGCCTATTATTTCCCCGGAATTGAAGTGCCCTTTCGCGAGAAGCGCCATGAGCTGCGAGTGCTTCAAATCCCAGGCGCCGCCCCCGAACACGCGCCCCGACGTTTCGATGCATTTCAAAGGGTGCTTTAAAACCGCGCTCTTAAACTCGTCATCGGTCGCCGCCCGAAAGAGGAAGCTTGATAGCTCCGGGCCGTCTCCAAGCGTCACCTCGAGCGTCGGAAATAAAAAGGTGCCTCCGGCCGCGCTCGCTGAGCTTGCGAAGTCGAATTTCGTACCGAGGAATTCGATTTCGCGCGTGTTTAAAAGCTTCTCGCGCCGGAGACGCCGCTCGAAGGCTTTCATGTCGAAGTTTGGATTCGAATGGTCGTGAATCATAAAACCCGATCAGTTTTATACCCTATGAACCGTAGGGGGTCTCGGATTTTTATTTCGAAATCATGTCGATGAGTTACACAGCTAAACTAGAAAATATACCCCGGTATTTCTGTATATAGTACCAGACACGACTACGTGATGACTATGCATGAGGTACCCTAACAAGCTGATAAGCCACGGACCCCGTCACGTAATGAACAAAGAAGTGGCATCGAATATAACAATCCCTCCCGGCAATCGGGCGGGATTGGCGACGGCCACCATAATCCTACTAACCCCGCGTCGCTTCGCTCTACCCGCTCATCAATAGCGACCGCAACCACCTGTGCAACTCATCGCCACACTGTTGTTAAAACAATTTGTCGGCTCGAGTCTCGCCAAGAAAATCTATTCAAACTCAAAAAATCGTGTCCGGGGATCCGTCCATTTTTCAGTGGGGACTCCTTGGACCATTTCCTCGAAAGGGAAAAGCAAATGTTACATGACCTAATAAATGGGAGCGGAAAATCCGCCACCCAAGAAGATAAGAAGTCCATCGACCAGAAAACTAAGGAAGCGTTCGCCTGGCTTCTCATTACCATCGCCGGACTCACCGGAATCTGGATTTCCCAGAACGGCGACCGTTTCTACCGCGAAAACTTCGTCGCCATTCACTTAGCGGGCCTGGGAGTGATCTCGATTTTATTCGGGTTCGCTCTTTACTGGCTCACGAATAAAAACAAAGCAACGCTCGAGCGTTTCCGAAAACTCCTGCCCTTCGCTAACTGCCATAATGGCGTCTATATCGGGAATACCACCGACGGCGTCGGCATCTTTATCCCAGATGAAACGCGGACGGGCCACGTCCAGATCATCGGCGCTACCGGTCGGGGTAAAACCGAGAGCGTAATCCTCCCTTGGATCGTACGCGATCTAAACCGAACCCGTTCGGTCATTGTGATCGACGGAAAGGGCGATCATTCACTCAGGGAGCGAATTGCAGCACACGCGGCTGAAGTCCGGGAAGACCGACCGGTGAATATCGTCACCCTCGACCTTTCGGACCCGGCGACATCGCAGAGGACCAATCCGCTTCGGCACGGAAGTCCGGCCGAGATTACCGACCGGCTCTTTCGGTCACTTACCTTCCAAGACGAGTTCTATAAAAACGTCCAGTACCGGGAGTGCCTGAATGCGGTCGAACTCCTTACCGAAAAAGACGCGGAGGTCACTATCCGGGATATCCACCGGGTACTGACCGACCGGGCCTACTACCTCCAGAAATTGAAGTTCAGCGGGAACGAACCACTTAAAGCTCAAATCATTCGTTCTCTCGCCGTTTCGGACAAGGAACGCGAGGAGCGAACCCTCGGCCTCATCTCCCAGATTGAACCCCTGACTAAGGGTGAGATCGGGCAGGTTCTCAACTCAAAATGGGGCGATGTGGACGAGGACGGGAAAGATCGCCCGAGTTTCAGCCTAGGCCAGCTCTTAACCAATCCAGACGGCCCACAAACGGTCGTCATCATTTCGATCCCGACGCTTAAGTTCCAAGAATCGGGCCGGGTTCTCGGAAAAATTCTCCTCCAGGAAATAGCATGGGCCGTGGGGCAAAGGTCCTCGAGTGGGCGCTATGAATCAACCATTCGGATGGTTCCCGTTTTCCTCGATGAATTCTCCGCATTCGTTTACGAGGGGTTCATCGACCTACTGAACAAGGCCAGGTCCGCAAATGTTCCACTGCACCTCTCTCACCAGAGCCTAGGCGACTTCGAAGCCATCAGCCCGGCGTTCGCGAAATCGGTGAACACGAATACGAACGTGAAAGTCATCTTGGGCTTAAATGATCCCGAAACCGCCGACTTCTTCGCTCGCCACATGGGAACTAAAACGACCGAAAAAGTGACCGAACGAGCCAGCGAATCGGGCGGTTTCTTTTGGAATTCACGGAAACGAACCGGGGAGGTTTCGATCCGGGAGGTCGAGAGCTACCACATTCATCCAAACCGGCTCAAGAACTACACGCGTGGCTTAGGTGCCATTCACTTTCCGACGAAGGACGGATTCTTCACCGAGGAGATGGAATTTCGGAGGATCGGATGATGAATAAATCTATTCCGCCGATTGCCGTTCATCTCACGGACCGGGACCGACTCATTCTTCGCGATCTCCACTGCTTCGGGTTCCTTACATTCCGGCAACTCAAGGAAAAGTACTTTGAACACCGGTCGAAAGGGACCCTCTCTAACCGGCTATCAAGGCTCAAGTTCGCGGGGTTTATATCATCTCACCCAATCGGGACGCTCCCCGGAGGGGGTACCGAAAGAGTAGTCGGGACCATCTTTCGGTTAACTCGTCGGGGTGTCTTGGTCCTTCGTTCGGCGTTGCCAGGCGAATGGATCGACGATCCGCAGCCGATTACGATCGCCACCCTTCACCACGACGCATGCCTCAATTCTCTTTTACTCTGGTGCGAAAGAGAAAATCCAGAAGTAGAGATCCTAGCAAGTACGGCACTCAGGCGAAAAAACGGAGGAAGTCGAAACCAAGTCCCCGATGCGGTCATCCTCGATAAAAGGAAGGGTCTACGAATCGCGGTGGAGTTGGAACTGACCCAGAAATCGGAAAGCCGGTACCGGGAAATCGTTTTGAACTACCAGCTATCGAAAGACTACGACCACGTTCTCTACGTTGTAGGTAACGCGGCCATCGAATCGAAGCTAAAGCAAGTCATCCTCGGCGGCGGAAACACTTCGGACCTCGGACCCGATTCTTTTCGGCCATTCTCATTCGTCTCGTTTGAAAAGATCCACGCCGCCAGGAAATTTAGTCCCATCGCAATCGTTGCAAGTGTCGTCACCAACATTATTCCTATCCATTCACGAAGAGAAAAAATGGAAGCCGAAGAGGGAGTCGTATGAATTTGAAAACGAAGTATTTGCTCGTCCAGGTGGGGAGAACCATCCTATCGCTCGGGTGCTCGGCGACCGTCTGGGTCGCGGGCACTATCCTGATCCGATCAAAGCAGTTCATGGAATACGGACTCGGGATGTACCCGGGCCTGAAGATTCCGAAGAGCGTCACGATTCCACAAGCGGTCCATTTCTTTTACGAACAGAGCGTCGCAGACATGCTGCTTTATCTCCTCGTCGCGATCATGGCTGACTGCCTGATTCGGAAGTTCGTGCTCCGAATCGAGTACGCCGACTGACCGACGACGAAATTAAAATGAATCACTGAATTAGGGACGCCCCCAAAACTCGGGTCAAACTCGAGTTTTGGGGGCGTCCGCGAAATTCGGTCATGAGAAAAACGATCTAAGTGATTGAAAACGTTCCCGCCCGCACCCCATTTATCCACGCACCTTTTACCTCCTCAAACCCCCGACCACCCTCCCTCTACGATGAATGGTGGTCAGGTCTTTTCGGAGGTGGTGGTGGGTAAATGGGGTGCGGGCGGGAAGGGAAAAAAATTAAAAACAAGAAAGGGAACGGATGGAGGAAGAAGTAAATCCAAAATCTAAGTTACCGTATGGGATCTCGGCTGTTTCGTTTGGAGCGGTCGATGGTCCGAGTTTAGAAAACGTAAAACAAAAATCTAGGTGCGTTAAATGGGACGGCAGTTGCGCAGAAATTATCCGGCTACCGGTCACGGACCGGGAGCTAGCCGTCCGGCTTGATCAGTTCATCGGAATCATGTATTCGATACTTGCCAGTTCCGAAGAATCTATCCGGCAGCCGTCCGTTACCGACACGACGGCGCCCACCGCTGAGAAAATCCAAGCCACTCGACTCACGAAATTAGGGACCGACAAAATCGGTCTTGTTTCTGGTGAGGCCCTTTCCGGGCCGCACTGCGAGGAGGAATATGGCACATCCAAACGGGCTTCTTGATCTCAGAGTGGCGCGGAAATCAAAATCCAAAGGGCCTGCGTCGAACGAGCGGCGCTGCGGCCTTTACATCAGGGCATCGACCGAGGAGCAATGCGAGTCACCCGACGGGACGATCAAAAACCAGGAAGAGCGGCTCAGGCTCGCTCTCAAACTAAAAAATACCGGCGAGGCTTTCGGGCGCGTCGTCGACATCTACAGTGATCCCGGAAAATCCGGGAAAGACATGAACCGCCCTGAACTCCAGCGGATGCTCCGGGACGTCCAGGCCGGAAAATTGAACCTCATCATGATTAGCGATCTTTCCCGGTTCTCGCGCTCGATCAAAGATTTCTCGCAAGTCTGGGAATTTCTTCAGGCCCACCAATGTGGACTCTTGAGCCTTCGCGAAAATTTCGACACCTCGACGGCAGCCGGGGAGATGATGCTCTTTTCGATCATCAATTTCTGCCAGTTCGAAAGGAAACAGACCGGGGAACGTGTCGCCGCCAACTTCCAGTCGCGGGCGTCGCGCGGACTTTATAACGGCGGACAGCTTCCGCTAGGGTTCGAGATCGATCCGGTGAATCGCGGGCATCTTATCATCAACGAAAAGGAGGCAGAAACCGTGCGTGCGGCGTTCAAAGCGCTCATCGAGCAAGGATCAGTTTCTAAAACGGCGAAGTACCTGAACAGCCATGGTTACACCTTCCACGCCGAACTCCGGGGCGGCGGCTGTCGCCCTCGGATGAAAGAGTTTACGATCACGAGCCTGGCCTACCTGCTCACGAACCCGGCATACATCGGCGTCCGGCGGTATAAGGCGGGTAAAGAGTTCAAGGAAGCCCCCGCGAACTGGAAACCGATCATCGACGAGAAGACGTTCGAGATCGCGCAGACCATCATTCGGGAGATGAAGAAACGAAAGCCCGAAGCGGAGTCGCGGTACCCATTCCTACTCACCGGAAAGGTGAAATGCGCCGAGTGCGGAGCCGCTATGGTCGGGAAGTCGGCGCACGGAAACTCGGGGAAGGTTCCCTATTACGAACACGGCTGGCAGACGGTTCGGGAGTCTGTCATCGACCCGTCGCTTAGGAAAAAGAAATGTGAACCCTACCGGGTCCAGGGGAAAATTCTGGAACGCCGGGTTTGGGAGGAACTCTACCGGATTCTTCAAACTCCGGCTCTCTCGGAATCGATCTTCGGAAAGTTGAAGGCCCGGGAATCGGGCGACTCCAGCCAAAAGGAAGTCGAGGCAGAACAGATCCGGCTTTCCACGCTTACGACGAAGGCCCAGGCGCTCATCGCGCGGCTATCCGAACTACCGAGCACGGTATCCGCCGGCCCCATCTATCAGGAGATCGAGCGGCTCGAAAAAGAGAAGACCGCTGGCGAGGAGAGGCTACGGACATTAAATCAAAGAGTTCCCGCGCAGACCGTCGTCACGCGACCGAACTACGAAAAAATACTCGAAAGGCTCGCCGAAGTCTTCACCGAGAGTCCACTGCTCGAAACCAAGCAAAAGATCATTCAGGCACTCATCGACCGTATCGAAATCAAGAAAGAGGGATTCCGAATTCACTTCTACGTGGGAACGGAACAAATTAAAAAGGGGGAAGCTTCGGCTTCCCCCTCATTTTTATTGAGCAATTTTTCTCTGTTCCATGGTTCGAACAGATTGACAAATGGTGGCCCCACCAAGAATCGAACTTGGAATAAACCCTTAGGAAGGGCTCGTTATATCCATTTAACTATAGGGCCGACCCATGACCGGAGTGGAACCACTCTATCGAGGAAAGACGGCTGATTTCAAGCGGTGAAGCGAGCTAGGAGAGCAGGTCGTCACGGAGACCAAAAGAGCGCCGAAGGCCCTCGGGTGAGGGACCGCGAGATCCGGTTAGCGTGTCTACGGCAGGAAGGCGACGCGTGGCTTTGGCCGCGTTCTCGCCGATCGTCGCGAGCGTCCTCCGGGTCGGGGGCGACACGGGCTGAAATTGTGGCCCCCCTCATTAACTCCGGGCGTCTCACCGATAGGTAAGGGTCTCGAAGGAGTGTTATCGACGTATGTCCGTATCTCTCGGCCAGCTTTTACAGACGATGGTTCAAAACGGAGGCTCCGACCTTCACGTTTCCGCGATGTCGCCGCCGATGATTCGCGTTCGCGGGGATATGGTGAAGCTGAACGTCGCGCCGCTCATTCCCGCCCAAGTCGAACAAATGATTTTCGCCACATTGACCGAAGCTCAGCGCGCGGACATCGTGAAGCTCCAGAACCTCGACTACTCCTTCAAGGCTCCGGGAATCGGGATCTTCCGGGTGAATATCTTCTATCAGCGGCACGGACTCGCGTTCGTGATGCGCGTGTTGACGGAAGCGCCGCCGGAACTCGACAAGCTCAATCTCCCGGCGATCTGCAAAGTCGCGTGCTCGTACGCGAACGGTCTCGTCCTCGTCACCGGTCCGACCGGCTCGGGTAAGTC
>JAYVXM010000102.1:0-2339 GCA_043785205.1 Bdellovibrionales bacterium | reverse complement strand
GCCGAGGCCGAAGAAAAGGATCCGCTTCGGGCCGCCGTGCGGGAAATCGCGGGTTTCGAGCGTCGAAACGCGCTGGGAAATTTCGCGCCAGTGGCCTTTCTGGGCGCGCATCGTTTGCTCGACGACCGTCATCGTCGAGTCGGTATCGGGGGTCTCAATCTCGGTATTCAGTTCGGTCATGGGAGGGGCTTTCTCGGCGCCGCGGGCGCCGTAAGTGAACGAGGTTTATTTTTTCTTCAGACGTTCGGCGAGTTCCGCAAACAGATGCACCTGCGAGACACAGGCCTTCCGCAGATCGCTCACGAGTAAGCTTTCATTTTCGCCGTGGGCGTTCGTATAGGGATCTTCGACGCCGATCAGGAGCGCCGGGACCCCACCGAGGGCCTCCGCGAACGGTTTCACGAACGGAATCGAGCCGCCGCAACCGATCATGAGCGGCTCCTCGCCGTACCCCTTTTTCATCGACGAAACCGCGGCGTCGAACGCCGGTCCGACCGGATCGATCGCCCACGCGCCGCCGCCCCCGTGGTCGCCGCCTTTCAGCTCCACTTCCAGTCCCCAGGGCACGACTTTCTTGAGGTGCGCTTTCAGAAGCTCCGCCGTCCGAACGGGGTCCATGCCCGGCGCGGTCCGGATCGTCACCCGCGCCCAAGCAGCGTCGTTGATGATGTTCGCCGGTTGCTTCCGTGCGGAGGCTTGGATCGCCGTGACCGTGAGCGAAGGAAAACGCCAGAGCTGGGCGATCGGATTCGGCCCTTCGGGAAGCATCTTCGCGCCGGCGACGAGGCCGACTTGCTCGCGAAAAAGTTTTTCCTCATAAGGAATCGTGCGCATCCGTTCAGCTTCCGCTTCCGAAAGCGGAGTCACCATTTCGCGAATGCCGGGAACGGCGATCCGACCGTCGTCATCTACGAGCGTCGCGAGCATCTTCGCGAGCGCGATCACCGGATCGGGAATGGGACCGCCCCACATTCCGGAGTGAACCGACTTCGTGAGCGCGCGGACTTCGACGTCGACGCCGATGAGCCCGCGGAGCGCGACGGTGAGCGCCGGCCGGCCACAGTCGAAATTCGCGGTATCGGTGAGGATGATGACGTCGGCCTGGAGCTTCTTCGCGTATGTTTTCAGGAACCCTTCGAGGTGGCCGCTTCCGATCTCCTCTTCGCCTTCGATCACGACCTTGAGATTCAGCGGGCAGGCGCCCGCAGTCTGGAGATAGGCCGCCAATGCGGCGGCGTGGACGAGGATGCCCGCCTTATCGTCGGCGGTTCCGCGCCCGTAGAGGCGCGCCCCCCCCGGGCCTTCTTTCAGCGTCGGCTCGAACGGAGGCGTCTGCCAAAGTTCTTCGCGTCCGGCGGGCTGGACGTCGTGGTGAGCGTAAAGAACGGCGGTCGGCGCGCTCGGACCCGCCTTCAGCCACTCACCGTAGACGTAAGGATGGGCGTCTTCGAAAGGGAGGACCTCGACGTTCTCGAAGCCGGATTTTTTCAAAAGCGCCGCGGTCGCGTCCGCGCTCCGACGAACGTTCGCGGGATCGAATCCTTCGAAAGACACGCTCGGGATCCGGGCCAAGATCTTCAGTTCGTCGAGGGTGCGGTCGAAATTCTTCTCGACGAAAAGAGCGGCGTCGGCCGCAGTTTGGAAGGCGTTCATTTCCCTCGGATATTGACAATAAAAGGGACGGGAGCCAAGGTGATTCCCATCCATGGCGACCGTCGCGACCACCCGCATTAAGCTAGCCCTTTCCTATTGGAAACACTCCTACTCCGTCCCGTTTTCCGAGGATGTCGCGCCGTCGAGCCTTTTCCTGAAACACCGGCACTTTCTCGTCCTCGACCTCGAAACCCAGAAACTCGTTCAGGAAGTCGGCGGCTGGGATCACATCGATAAGCTCGGCGTCTCGGTCGCCTGCGCGTACGATTCGAAGACGGATCAGTTCTACTCGTTCCTCGAGAACGAACTCGGGAAACTCATCGAGCTTTGCGAGGAACGGCTGATCGTCGGGTATAACGTGCGCGGCTTCGACTTACCGGTCCTCGTTCCGTACGGCCTCGAACTCAAGGGCCTCGACGTCTTCGATTTGATGTACGACCTCGAGGCGCTCACCCGCCAACGCTTCCTCAAGCTCGAGCACGTCGCCCGGGGGACTCTGAACGCCGGAAAGTCCGCTGACGGCTTGAAAGCCGTCGAATGGTGGAAGGCCGGCGAGATCCAAAAGGTCATCGATTACTGCCAACAAGACGTGCGCGTGACCCGCGACGTGTTCCAGTTCGGCCGCCAAAACGGATTCGTGAAAATTCAGCGCTCGGAAGGCGAAGACGCGACGGTCGCCCAAGTTC
>JAYVXM010000101.1:0-7808 GCA_043785205.1 Bdellovibrionales bacterium | reverse complement strand
CGCGAAACGCCTCCGCGCTCGGCTCGCCGAAATCCGGAGGCTTTCCTCCGACCGCGACGAAATGATCGCGCGCGGGCTCGCGCTCCTTCCGGAGGCTTCATGAAAGCCGGAAACTGGATTTTTCTCGCCGGAGTCTTCGCGTTCCTCGGCGTGGCGTTCGGAGCGTTCGGAGCCCACGCGCTCGCGTCCCGCTTCGGCGACTACGAAAAGGGGGTCTGGCAAACGGCGGTATTTTATCACCTGATCCATTCGCTCGCGCTCTTTGGAGTTGGGATCGCGTATTCGACGTTCGCCGCTTCCGCCGGCGCGGCGAACGCGAATCTCATCGGCGGGCTCTTGTCCGCCGGAATCGTCCTTTTTTCAGGGAGCCTCTACGCGCTCGCCCTTTCGGGCGTGAAAATCCTCGGCGCCGTCACACCGTTCGGGGGCCTCGCGTTCCTGGCTGGATGGGCGCTCGTCGCGCGGGCGGGCTACCTCTACGCCCAGTCGGGGAACTGAGCGATGTCCGAACCGGCCGCCCTCACCTCCACTCCCCTTCCCGTCATCGCGAACGTCTCGCGCATCGTGACGAAAGTCGTCGACCGGATCGCGTTCGACCGCTCCGACTTCCCGCTCATGGTCGCGGCCGCCGTCGTCGAGGCGCTCAAACAGCACGGGATCGAAGCGCGGATTATGTACGGCGAAGCCGCCTGGATCGAGGTCCTCGAGAATCACGCGGTCCAGTGGGCGGGATGTTGGAACGGCAGCCTCTATTTTTGGGCCGACACTCAGTTCGGCGAGACCGTCGATTTGAACGCCTCGGTCGCGTATAAGAAGCGTGCGCATGCGAGCCCCGATGAGCGGCCGGTCGGCTCGCCGCCGATCCTCTGGTCGGCCGAAGTCCCGAGCTTTTATCGCTACGTACCGGAAGGAATCGCCGAGCTCGAACTTCTCGACGAGGGGGACCTGCGAAAGTTCACCGCGATCGTCGCCGAGATTCGAGAAAAGTGCCGGCCCGAACTTCTACAGGGAAACGACGAGGAGTTTCCGAACGAGCCGATCTTGTGCCCGGGTCGGAAACTCCTCGATGATTCGAAAAACAGTTTCAAGTTCTTCGACCGGACGCTCGCGGTGAGCGCGCTTCCGGATTCGCCGATTTAACCCGGACTATTTCGCGTCCGCGTAGTCGTATTGGGTATGGAGCGTCTTCGCGAGTTCGAGAATCACACCGCCGATCCGTTTCTCGCAGTCCGCCTTCGATACGAAAGTCGCCGAGATTCTTCCGCGGTAGAGGTGATCGACACCTTTCGAATCCCGGGTCTCGACGCCAAACGACCGCATCGGCGCGAAGTCGACGGCGACGTACTTCGTGTAACCATCCGAAGTTTTGTAGTCCTTGAGCTGGAGGCTAGCGACGAGCACGCTCGTCTGAGCGATCATCTTCCCCCCGTAATTTCGCATCACGTCCTCGCAGGCGTAGCGGACGGTCGAGTTGTTTCCGGAACGCGCGCTCGCGATTTCGGAAGTCAGATCGGTCGAGACGTTCACCTTGAAGTAATCGCGCTCCCGGGCTCCTTTGCCCAAGATATCCACCGTCGGTCCGAAATTAATCCGGACGAGATTTCCCGTGGCGCCGTCCGATCCGCCGAGACCGTACGAGATGATTTCCGGCGTATAGTCGATCCGGGAATCATGATTCCGCTTATCGGCGGGAAAGATACTCAACATCGGCACCCCGTTTCGCTCGTAAGAGCGGAAGTTCCGTTCGAAGGCCTGGCTGCTAAAGAAATCGCCGACGATGAGGCGCGCGTCCCAGCTCTCCTGAACGAAGGTGCCGTCGCCGTTCGGTTGGGGACGAAGCATCGCGTAGACGATTTCGTGGAGCATGAGCGCGACCTGGTTTGCGCTGTCGAGCTGATCCCAGATCTTCTTATTGATCATGATCGCGCTGTCACGCCGGTAAGCCACTTGGTAGACCGTGGTCTTCGAAAGGTCGAGGGGCGACTTCACTCCTTTCACTTCCTGAAGCGGAAGGTCGAGGATTCGCCACTGATAGAGGTCGAATACGGCGAGGAATTGGTCGCGAACGAGCGGCGGCATCGCCGCGAGTTCCGACTTGAAGACCTGGACGGTCGACGGCGCGAATTGATTGAATCCGAAACGCCAGTCCGCCCGTTTTCTGAACCGCGCCGCTTCCGATCCGCTATCGTTCGCCCCTTTCAGGTAAGGATGCGATTGGACTCCCGCCTCGACGAGATCGAGAAGGTAAAGCTTTCCGTCCACGAGGACGGCGTTTCCGCCATTGCCGGGACCGTGGCCTTCCGCCCGCGCGATTGGCGAAGTCGTTAATGAGAGGACCGCGAGGACGGCGGCGAACATGGATTTCGAGAGGACCGAGTTAGGCTTGAGCATGGATTTCTCCTGGTTTCTGAATCTCAGTGTCGACGCCTTCGTCTGCAGCCCGAACCATTTCGGGAGAGCGCTCCGTAAGTCGAAAAAGCTGGAGGTTCACTTGGTAGACTTCGCTGGCCCGGTCGCTTTTCAGGGCGAGGCCGAGTTCCGTGCGAAACTTTCGGATCATCTCTTTCGCGAGCCCGATTTTTTCGGGATCCATCGCGATCGAGAAACTTTGGAACTCGCGCTCGAGGACGTCTTGCTTTTCGACGGCCATCGCGGCGAGGGCGGAAACTTCCTTGAAATATTCCCGGGCGCCGCGGCTCGCGACGTCGTCCTTCGAGGTGACGCGCGCGTACTTCGTGAGGAATTTCCCGGTCAGGTCGCGGGTGATGAGTCCCTGGTTGAAGAGCCGGGTGAACGCGGAGCGGATCTCGTTCGGAGCGACGAGGTGGGAGAAACGTTTCACGACGACTTCGACGTCGCGGGTGGCGGCGCGCATTTCGAGGAACGCGAGAATCGCGAAATGAATCCAGCCGGAAAGAATCTTGAATTCGTCGATCTCGCGGACTTCGAATCCCTCGCCGGGATTCATCGATTGGAGCCAGCTCGCCATCATCGTCTTCTCTTCGCCCGCCTCGGCGGAGCCGAATTCGATCATCGTCTGGAGGTACATTTTCTCGGCAGTCGACAGCCCGAGCCCCTTCGCGAGCGCCGTCGCGTGCTTCGCCTTGAGCACGCGCTTGCCCTGGAGGAGCATGACGACGAGGGCGTGGGAAACCTCCATCTGGCGGGCGAGTTTTCGAACCGAAAAGGAGCGCTCGACCGACTGACGGGCGGTCAGCCAGTCGTGGAGGAAGAGTTTCGGGTCTTGATAATGAAAGACGCTGACGGGTTTCATAGCGAGCCCCTTTTACCAAGGCTTGACTCGTTACGTCAAAGATTTGTTACCGCTGGTAAAAAATGAGGCCCTCTCGGGCGGGGTCGATTAAAAGTGCTATTATTTCAAATTGTTAGAACGGGAGGTGGTAACGAATTCGTCCGACCGTCCGGACGCGGACGCCGTTCGAGCGTCCGCTTTACCCAAAGCGCGTCCCGGCTCGCGAAGCCGAACGTCGTATTGTCGAAAATCGCCCATCCGGGGATCTGGCTGGCGGCCCCTTCCATCGCGGTGACGAATTCGGAGAGGACCTTTTGGGAGTACTCGCTTCGGTAGAGAACGGGGCTCCCGTGAAGGCGGAAATAAAAAAGGCCGCCTGCCGTGAGCGCGGAGAAGTCGTCGACCGGACAGCGCTCGGGATCCGCGATCACCTTCGTGATCCGAAAATCGCGGTAAACCCTCCGCGCCTCGGCGCTCGTCCAACTCGGATGCCGTGGCTCGATCGCGGCGAAACCGGCGAAGACTTTTCGGAACTCGGAGAAAAATCGCCGGTGCGTGCGGGCGTCGAATTCGAGGCTCGGCGGAAGCTGGATGAGCACTACGCCGAGCTTTGCGCCGAGGGCGCAGTACCCTTCGAATTTCTCCGCGAGCAGGCCTGCCGGCGGCTCGAGTCGGTGTTCGTGGGTGATTTCCTTCGCGAGCTTCACGCTGAACCGAAAGTCGGGCGGTACCGACGCGGCCCACCGGGCGTACGTCTTTGGGAGGTGGTCGCGGTAGAACGAGGAATTGATCTCCACGCCGGAAAGCGCGCGCGCATAACGCTCGAGGTGCGAGCCCGCCTCCGTCGGAAAGAGGGGGGCGAAGGCCGCCGGGATCGACCATCCGGCGGTGCCGACGTAAATCGATTGATCGTACAAGCGGAGTCTCCTCCGCCGAAAAAGTGCAACCCCGATGCCAGACCCGCCGGGACGAAGCTCCCCGCGCCGCCGCGCCTTACGCCCCTAGAGGGACGCGAACTCGATTCCGACGAACGCGGAAAATCCCGGCGTCCGGTAGCCGCGCACTTCCTCGTAATCCCGATCGAGGAGGTTTTCGAAGCGCGAGGTGAGCGTCCATTCCTTCGCGAGCCGGTGACGAGTCGAGAGATCCGCGCGGTAAAAACCGGAGATGCGGGTATTACCGATGCTCGTCGCCCGGCTCGACTTCGCCACGACCGAAAACGTGAGGGAATGGGTCCGCGAAAAATCGTAGGCCGCCTTCAGCGCCGCCTTCCACGTCGGCACGTCGTTCAACGGCCCGCCGGTCTTCTCGTCGCGAGTCGAAAGATAGGTCAGACTCGGTGCGAGCCGGAATCCCGGCGCGACGCGATTTTCCGATTCGATCTCGACGCCGGAGATTTTCGAGCGCTCGATGTTTAGACTTCGGAACGTCGAAGGATCGTAGCCAAATCGATTCCGAGTCCGACTCTCGAAACCCCGGATCGAGACGAGGTGATCCGCGCCCGGACGGAGCACGACGCCGGCCTCGGCTTGGACGGATTCTTCGGGTTGGAGATTCGGGTTTCCGTAGGTCGGATCGTAAAGGCTATAAAGCGAGGGCGCTTTGAAGCCGGTCGATAGGCCGGCGTCGAGCTCGACGAGGGCGCTTGGCCGATAGTTCACGCCGCCCTTTTCGCTCCACTGATTCCCGTAACTCGTGAAGTGGGAGTAGCGGGTACCGAGATCGATCGCGAATTGGCGGGCGGAATCGAGAGGAATCGACGCCTCGGCGAAGAGCGCGACCGTTTCGTCGTCGGTTCGCGTGAGGCGGGTCGGAAAGAGGAGCGAGTCGATCCGAATCGATTCCCGCGTCCCCTCGAGCCCGGCCGTCCACTCCACGGGCGAGCCTTCCGCGGCGCGGAGGTGGAACTCGCCCCGCGCGTTCGCACCGCTTAAAACGAGGTCGCTCGCCGTCGTCGGATGGGCGGCGTCCGGAAAGTCGGAGTAGGCGCGGCGAAAATCAAGGTAGGACGCGAGCGCCCCCCACTCGGTACCGCCGCCGAACGTGCCATCGAGATTCGCGGCGCTCCGGATTTCGCGGTTTCGCGCGACCGAATTCGGATCGTCGTCGAACGCGCCGGCGTCGATGTCTTCCTGGGCCGCGCGGAGTTCGGCGAGGAAACTCGAACGCGTATCGCGGCCCCACCGCGACTTCAGCGTGAACCCGGCGGAAGCCTCCCGCGAATTATCCCCTTCGACGGGCGTGCCGGTCGGGCTGAGCGCCGCCGATCCGCCGTGAAAGACGCCCTTTCCGAGCGTCTGGACGCCGAGTTCATGCTCGCCGCCGAGCGCGGAGCCGAGGTCCTTCGCGACCGAGCCGCGGGCGCGCGCGAACGCCTCGCTCCCGGCTTCGAGGCTCGCCGTCGTAGCGACTCCGCAGGGGCGGACCACTCCGCGCTTCGTCGTAATGAGGACGACGCCGCCGATCGCGTCGGAGCCGTACGAGACGGCTTGGGGACCCTTCAGGATCTCGACGCGTTCGATTTCGGAGGCGTCGATCCGGCTCCAATCGAAATACCGATTCGTCGCCGACGGATCGTTCGCCTTCACGCCGTCGATGAGGACGAGGGTCTGGGAACCGCTCGAACCACGAATGAGAAGGTTCGAGTTCCCGCCCGTGCCGACGATGTAATCCACTCCCGCGCCCTCGCGCAGGACCTCTCCGATCGAACGTCCCGACTCGCGCGCGAGCTCGGATTCGGTGTAAACACGCGCCGAGCGGTGGTCGCCGCGAAGGCGCTTGCCGGTGACGACGACTTCGGGGGCGGTAACGAAGGGGGCGGGAGATTCGGACGCCGCGCGGGCGGGCGAAAGGACGAAAAAAAACGCGAGTAAAGGGAACATTCTGCCTCCGAGATAGGGTGACGAATCGGAGGAGATCGGGCTTATCCATCGCGGAATCGGCCGAGCTCGGAATCAACCGAACTCGGACTCAGCCGAAGTGAGAGTTACCGTTGCGGGCCAGCGCCGGACTGGTTTTCGAGGAAAACGTCACCGGACTTCATCGCTCCCGATTCGCCTTCACGCTAACCGGGAGGGACGGAAAAATCACGGCGTAAAATCAGGGCGAGAAATCACCGAGGAGAACGGCTCGGTCGCTCGCACTCGCTTGCTTCACGAGCGCGAAGCAAGCGCTGATCCGGCTCGCGAAAACCGAGGTGTCGCCCGGATTGCCCGCGGCGAGGAGGGATTGGCAGAAACGGAGGCGCCCGGTTTCGGTCCGCTCGATTTGTTGTCTAAGGTCATCCGCGGTGGTGCCGGCGGTCGTCCCGAGCCGGAAAAGTTCGGCGCGAGCGCGGTTCCAAGATTCACAGTCTTCGCCCAACCAGGACCCCGGACCGGAGTACTGTCCGATCGACCCGCAAAACGCGCCCTGGGCTTGCGAAACTCCGATTCCCATCTGGCCCGCGCCCGGATTTTTATCGGCGATCGACTGGTTCGCGGAGAAGCGGTAGGACGCGAAGCCGACGCAATCGTTCGCGACCTGAAGCCCGTTTCGGACGGGATCGGCGGCGAACGTGAAGCAAAAGCGCTGAGTGGTGGAGAGCTCCGCGCGGAGGATCGGCGCGATGCGCGGATCGACCTCGGTGGCGGAGGCCGCAACGCATAGGAGCAGGCCGAGGAACGCGACGAAAGAAGACTTCATGGCCCCGTTATAAGAGACTTAACGCGTTAAGTCAACCCTGCTAAAACTGCACGTCATGGGCTTGCGAGATGCTGAACTCCTCGTTCGAGCGGCGTCCGGTTCCGATTTGGCCGAATGCGTTCGAGCCCCAGCACTTCACCGCATGATTCCGAAACATCATGCAACCGATGAGGTCGGTTTCGGAGTACGAGAACTGGGTCGCGCCGAGGGCGACTTTCTGAGCCACGCCGCCGGCGTGGAAGAAGGAGCCGTAGAGGAGGTCGCCGGCGCTGCTGAGGACCGTGCCGCTCGAGGAAATCTCGAGGCCGGGCGCGACGCCCGTCCAGAAGACGGCTTCGTAGGCGGTCGGAGTCGGAGTCCTCCACGCGCCCGCCGTGCGGTCGATTTCGCGGTCGCCGAGGCTCGCGCCGAAGCACTTGATCATCCCGCCGACGACAGCGCACGACCGGCTATCCGTGACGGAAACGCTCGTCGCGCCGCCCGCGATCGCTTCGAAAGGAACCGCGACGTCGGCGCCGTCACTGAGGCCGTTCCCGACTTCGCCCATTTGGTTTTGGCCGAAGCACTGGACCGCGCCGCTCGTGAGGAGCACGCATCCGTGATTCGCGCTGAGGGCGACGGACTGAACGCCCGTCGGAATCAGGATTTTCGGCGTATTCGAAATGAGTTTCGGAGCGACGGTTCCGTCGACGCCCTTCACGAGGCGCGTGCCGAAGCAGGCGAGCTGGCCGGTATTCGAGACCACGCAGGTCCAGCGCCCGTGCGCCGACACCTGCTTCGCGCCGGTGACGATCGAGATCGGATGCGAGATCGCTCCGGTCGCGGTTCCCTGGGCGATCTGGCCGACGTCGTTCGCGCCCCAGCAGAAAAG
>JAYVXM010000100.1:0-2343 GCA_043785205.1 Bdellovibrionales bacterium | reverse complement strand
AGCATTCCGAAATCGCGTCAGACGCTGATGTTCTCCGCGACGTTCCCGCCCTCGATCGAGAAGCTCGCCCGGAACGTGATGCACACGCCGAAGGAAGTGAAGATCGGGATTGCGGAGGAGCAGAAGCCCCAAATCGATCAAAAAATGATCCGCGTACGCGAAGAGGATAAAGTTTCGGAATTGATCCGGCTCTTCAAGCACGAACCCGGCACGCTCATCGTTTTCGCGCGCTCGAAGGATCGCGTTTCGCGCCTCTGGCGTTCGCTCCACAGCCGTCTCATCTACGACGCCACGTTTCTGCATTCCGATTGCACGCAGGCCCATCGGGAAAAGGCGCTCGCCGATTTCAAGGCGGGCACCTACCGGATCCTGATCGCGACCGACGTCGCGGGACGGGGAATCGACGTGGACGATGTCGCCCACGTCGTGAATTTCGACTTACCTTTCGAACCTGAAGACTACATCCACCGGATCGGCCGGACGGGCCGCCGCGGAAAGACCGGGAAGGCGACGAGCTTCGTTACCGAACGCGATCGCGAGCTCGTTCGCCGGATTGAGGTCCTCACGGGAAAGAAAGACATCCAAGGCAATCCTCCGCCGAGCAGCGGGAAAGACTCCTTCGCGGGCGATCGTGAGCCAGGTACGGGCGGCGGCCGGGGCCGGCGTCCTTCCGGCCGTTCCGGAGGCGGCCGATCGTCACGTGGCGGCGGCGGACGCGGTCCCCGCTAATCTCCGTCTCTAACGGGTTTCGGACGCGTTTAGAACGGCAGCGCCGTGAGCGAGCGAATGGTTTCGGCGAGCTTTCCGAAATCGAAGGGTTTCGCGAAAAAGGCGTTGGGTTCGAAGAGCGCGGCGCCGGCCTGGAGGTCCGCTTTCGCGCGGTCGGAATTTCCGCTGGTCAGGACGACCGGCATTCGCTCGAACCGGGGATCGCCCCGGATTTTATCGAGCAGCTGGAAGCCGTTCATTTTCGGCATCGCGATGTCGCTTAGGACGAGGTGCAGCTTAGGGCGACCAGAACCGCCGTCGAGGATCGTCCAGGCTTCGACGCCGTTCGCCGCCTCGATCGTTTCGATGTCGTCGAGCGCGAGCAGTTCGGAGAGAACGGCGCGAACTTCGGAGTCGTCTTCGACGAGAAGGAGAGTGGTCTTCACCCGTTTATTTTACCGAAGAATCGGTCCGGAGGCAAAAGGGCAAATGCGAGAAAGCGCCTACTCGATCGCCGTTCCGGCGGCGTGACCGGAGGCCCACGCCCACTGAAAGTTATAGCCGCCGAGCCATCCCGTCACATCGACGACCTCTCCGATAAAATAGAGGCGCGGAACTCTCCGGCTTTCCATGGTTTTCGAGGAAAGGTCGTCCGTATCGACGCCTCCCCGAGTCACTTCGGCCTTTCCGTAACCGACGGTGCCTTTCGGTTCGAGTCGCCAGGCGTGCAACCGTTCACAAAATGCGGAAAGCGCTTTCTCCGAGACCTGCGGCAGGGGCGCAGCATCGGGAAATCCGCGATCGCAGAGGAGATCGGCGAAGCGCGCGGGGAGCTTCGTCGCGAGGAGGTTTCGGACGACGGAGCGCGCCCCTTGGCGCTTCTGGTCGAGAAGCCAGGCGAAGACGTCGAACTCGGGGAGCCAATCGAAATGGACGGCGTCGCCGGGATACCAGTGCAGCGAAGCCTGAAGCGCGGCGGGTCCGCTCATTCCGGAATGGGTAAAGAGGATATTTTCGCGAAAGCGCACGTCGGCGATCTCGACGATGCAGTCGACGGACACTCCGGAGAGCGCGCGAAAGTCCGCGGCGTCGGCGTCGTTGAACGTGAACCCGTCGAGGGCCGCCGCCCGCGGCACGAGTCTCAGTCCGAATTGCTTGGCGAGTTCGTAACCGAGCCCGGTCGCGCCGATCTTCGGGATCGAGAGGCCGCCCGTCGCGACGACGAGCGACCGCGCATGCAGGATTTCTCTGTCCGTTCGCACGCGGAAATCGCCGTCGGCCGGTTCGCGATCGACGGCGAGAATTTTCGTTTCGAGGCGGATTTCGGCGCCGGCCTCGGCGCACTCGCGTTCCAGAAGGACGACGATATCGCGCGCCGATCCGTCGCAAAAAAGCTGCCCGAGTTTTTTCTCGTGGTACGGAATCCCGTGCGTCGTGACGAGCGCGATGAAGTCGGCCGGCGTGAAGCGCGAGAGCGCCGACTTCGCGAAATGGGAATTCCGGGAAACGTAATTCCCCGGCCCGGCGCCGAGATTCGTGAAGTTACACCGACCACCGCCCGAGATGAGGATCTTGCCGCCGAGCTTCGCGCTGTGATCGAGCAGGAGGACCCGCTTTCCCCGGCGGGCGGCCTGG
>JAYVXM010000099.1:0-7827 GCA_043785205.1 Bdellovibrionales bacterium | reverse complement strand
CATGGACGCGATGGCCGAACTGACCGACGAGAGCATCAAGCCGTTTTACGCCGAGGAAGCGGATCTCTCGGCGAAACCGACCCTGGGGGAGCGGATTTTGGCCGCGATCTCCCGAATTCTCCGCCGAGACGATATCCAGCCTCCGGAAGAACCGTTTTCGGTCGATGATTACGTGCCGGCGAAGCCGTGGATTCCCGAGGGAACGGCTGACCCGGGAATCTCGCGGTCGCGCGACGTCCGCGAGTCGAGGGAGAAGGCGGCGGAGCCGGACGCGCCGAAATCCGAAGCGAAGCCCTGGATCCCCGAATTCATTTCCGCCGCTTCGCGAATTCGCGGTCGTGCGTTGATTTTTCTCGTCGCCGCGATCGGAACGCTGATGATCGCCGTCGGCGTCTTCCGGATCCATTACCGCATCGCCTTGATGCACACGGACCGTCCGGAAGAAACCCACCGGGACGCCGAATTCGGACTCAGCCGGGGAATTCCGATCGAAATCATCGAAGATAAAGTCCGGCGAATGCGAACCCGCGGCCGCTAGACTTTTTCCGGCGATCGAATCCACTCGTCGTCGAGATAGATCTCCGTGAGGAGCCGCTTCGGCCGGCGAAATCGCATCCAAGCCGTGCGAAACGGCAGCGCGAGGATCAAGCCGAGGCGGGAGAACCCGGATATTTCGCGGAGAGGGCGGTCGGACAAGCCGAGTTTGCGTACGCGGAGATCGAACTTCTCGAGCGTGTGGTCGTAAAACGCCGGGAACTTTTCCAGGACCGGATGGCCGGGCGGGAGTTTCTTCAGCGCGAAATTCTTCAGCTTTCGCATGGCGATCCACTGGAGGAGGGCTTGCCCGAGCAATGTTTTCCGGTCGGCGGGAAAGCGCGCGAGCCAGGCGAGCGTTTCGGTCTCGCCAAACGCGACGTGCCGTTCCTCGTCGAGGCACGCGCTCTCGATGATCTTCCGGATGTCCTCGTCCGCGACGGTGCTCGCAAGCGCGTAAAAGATGGTGAGGACGAGACCCTCGCCGAGCGCCATTTCGAGGCAAACATGTTCGCCCCAGCTTCCACCCATCATACCGGTAGAGAGGAACTTTACCGCCGAGTGCGCCTCGGCGGGTCGAACGCGGAGAAGGTCCTGAATTCTCCGAATCCGCCTCACGTGGGAGAGCTCCTCCGTCGCCTGCCGGGCGAGGAAGCTTGCTGCGGCCAAGGTTGGTGCGCGGTAAAGCCAGTGACCGCACTGGATGCCGGTGACCTCGCCGTAGAGAAACTGGTCGAAAACCCATCCGAGGAATTTTCGATCGGATTCACGCCGGGGGTCGAAGCGGGCGTCGCCGAATTCGTATTGAAGCTCATTTCGCTCGATCAGCATCCTTAGCGAGTCTACAATTCTCCCATGGCCGTGCAAATCACAGAATGGACCGACCGCGCGGGACGCGTCTTTCCCCGTCTAGAGGCACAGGGCGAAACCCTAACCGAAGCGTTTCGGACGGCCGCGTTCGGATTCATCGGGCTGATCACGGACGTCGCCTCCATCCGCGCTACCGACGAGGTGGTCATTTTCTGCGAAAGTTCGGACTCCGACTGGCTGTTCTCGGATTGGATCAACACCCTCCTCTACGAGGTACGGGAGCGGAGAATGCTCTTTTCGGAATTTCACGTCGTGGTCGACGGAATCAACGTGACGGGGAAGATTCGCGGGGAACGGATCGACCCGAAGCGACACCTCCTTCGACGCGAAGTCCTCTGTGGCGCGGCCTTCGACGAACTCTTCGCCGTCGAGGACGCGCGGGGGGCGCGGGTTTCCGCGGTCCTGAACGACGAAATTCGACACCCGCTGCCGCTCGCAAGGCTTTGGCGATGAGAAGGATCACCGGGCTCTGGGTGCTGGCGCTTTCGATCCCGTTTTCCGCGCACGCGCTGACTCTCGACGGCTGGGCGGCGATGCAGACCCTCCTTCGCGCGAAGGTTTCCGGAGTGAACGTCTGTCCCGAAGCTTTTCGCGGCGTTTCCGCGACCGCGCTCGCTACGCTGCCGATGCTGCTCGAGGGGCGGATTCGGGGAGCGCTCGAGGCCCTGGCCTCGGCGGACCGGGACCGCCTTTTTTCGGCGAAGCACCTGGGCGATTGCCGAGTGCGATGCCGCTGCGGAATCTACGCCGACTGGATCGGCGACGAACCGGCGCGCGTCGAACTCCGCAAGCGGCTGCTCGCCGTTCCCGAACCGAAAGTCGAAAAGTGTGCCGCCGCGAACGCGCCTTGGATTTGCAAGCATCCCGCCTTCCGCGCGCTGGTCGCCGAAGGCGTCCATTCCGCGAAAGGGAGTGAAGAATGACTTCGAAAACGCACACCGCCATCGACGAAGCGGAACGTTACGGAGCCCGGAATTATCACCCGCTCCCGATCGTAATCGAGAGCGGAGAGGGAGCTTGGGTCACCGACGTCGAGGGCCGCCGATATCTTGATTGCCTGAGCGCCTATTCGGCGGTGAATCAAGGGCATCGGCATCCGAAGATCATCGCGGCGCTGAAGGCCCAGGCCGACCGGGTCACTCTCACTTCGCGCGCGTTCCATAACGATCGCATGGGTGGATTCCTCGCGCGACTCTGCGCGCTCGCCGGGATGGAAATGGCGCTTCCGATGAATACCGGCGCGGAAGCGGTCGAGACCGCGCTGAAGGCCGCGCGGAAGTGGGGTTATGAGCGGAAAGGCGTCTCGCCGGACCGCGCCGAGATCATCGCCGTCGGCGAAAATTTTCACGGCCGGACGATCTCGGTCGTGAGCTTTTCGACCGAAGCCCAGTACCGCGACGGATTCGGTCCCTTCACTCCGGGATTTCGCGTCGTTCCGTTCGGCGATCTCGCCGCGCTCCGCGGTGCCATCACTCCGAATACGGTCGCCTTCCTCGCCGAGCCGATTCAGGGCGAAGCGGGAGTAATCATTCCGCCGGCGGGTTACCTCGCGGAGGCGGCGGAACTCTGCCGGGAGAATCGCGTGCTCACCATTTGGGACGAGATCCAGTCGGGGCTCGGGCGCACGGGAAAACTCTTCGCGTACGAACACGAGGGAACGTCGGCGAAGCCCGATCTCCTCGTGCTCGGTAAAGCGCTTTCGGGCGGTGTCTATCCGGTTTCGGCGGTCGTCGGGCGGGCCGATGTGCTCGGCGTGTTCCGCCCGGGCGACCACGGATCGACTTACGGTGGAAACCCCCTCGGGAGCGCCGTCGCCCTTGCGGCCATCGACGCCCTCGTCGACGAACGCATGGTCGAGAATTCCGAGCGGCTTGGACGAAAACTCGCCGAGGGTCTCGCCGCCATTTCTTCGCCGCTGGTCGAATCGATCCGGGCTCGCGGGCTCTGGGCAGGGATCGAGCTGCGGGAGTCGGCCGGACCGGCGCGCGCCTACTGTCTCCGCCTGATCGAACGTGGGGTGCTCGCCAAGGATACGCGCGGTCGGGTCATTCGCCTCGCGCCGCCCCTCATGATTACCGAAGCCGATCTCGAATACCTTCTCGCGGCCGTCCGCCATGTCCTTGGCGAGTGAAATTGCTTTGCTGAACGGTGATTCGCCCGGAAAATAGGAGCATGGGCCCGGCGTTCGCGGCGAAGCCGCATATTCTTCTTTTTTCCCGCTCGAGTAACCAGCCCGCGCTCATCGAACCGATGCACCGCGGACTCGGAGCCGCGCTTGATATCGAATACCATTTGACGTCGCGCGCGGAAGAGCTCGCGGGATTCGTCGCCGCCTCGTCCCGAGTCGTTCTGCTCGCGAATTGCCTCATGAAAGAGGACATCGCCGATCTTTACAACATTCTTCCCCATTTCGCGGACCGCATGACCGACGGGACGCTGAAAGTGCTCGTGCTGAACAGCATCGGACACCCCCGGCTCGGCTCGTTGCTCCGGTCCCGAGCTTCGGTCGAAATCATCGAAGTTCCCACCACCCTTAAGGCGGTTCAGTACAAACTGAAGGCTGCGATCAGCAGCGTCCGTCATGCGTATCAGAAAATCGCGGCTGCGCGCGCCCGCGACGACACGCCGCCGGATTTCGATCCGGCCCTCGGCACGCGGACGCGCGCCGGACGCGCGAAGACGAAGTCCATCGGTCGGGAAATCCTTTGGCAATCGCCGATCGATTTTAATTTCGATTATTGGTGGATCTCGAGCCGGAAAAATATTCGGTACGTCGTCGGAGTTTGGCTTATCGATCTTCTTGGACCCGGTCCCATGGTCGGAACCTGGGAGGCGCTTCCCGGCCTCGAGCGAGCGGGCGAGAAGGCCTGGGGATGGCGGCCTCGCGCGGTGGCCGACGAACTCTTTCATACCCCCGACGGCCGCTGGATTTTCTTTGGAAAGCAGCCCGAATTTTCGTGGCAGAAGAATCTTTGGTCTTTCGTCTCGAACCAGGTGATGTTCGCTTACTATTTCGAAGGAGAAAACACGCCTTCCTACGTGCGGATCGAGTATCGCCCGGACGAGGGCCTCCTCTTCGTCGAAAATTCGAACTTTACGAAGGGGCTTCTTAGTCGGATCGAAGCGACGTTCGACGCGCGCCATGGGGGGCGGGCAGACGCGCCCGACGAGGCCGAAGTCATCGGGAATTTCGACGGCTGGGATTTTTCGGTGGATCTAGTCGAGCCGACGGTTAAAAAACCGGATACGAAACCGACCGGTGACGGCGGAGTCGATTGGAAGGACCATACCGGCGCTCAGGGCGTGACCTTCCGGGGAACGGATCTGCGGGTCGATTCGAAGAAATCATCGACTCGATTCCGAAACGCGCTCACGCCGACCGAAAGCGCCGAGGGCAAACTCGGACTCGCACGGATCAAGGCCCCCGGAATCGCGGCGGGGGTCGAAGCGTTCGACCGTCTCCACGTTCGGGTCGAGGCGCTCCGGAAAAACGGCGCTCTTCTCGCGCATTCGCCGTCGGTCATGCTCTACGAGGTGAGCGAAGCGGGCGCGATTCTTTTATTGCGCGACCTTGGAAATAACCTGGGCGATGTATTCGTCCTCCGGCTCAGCCTTGATTCCGGCGATTTTAGAATGGATTGCTCGATGGAATGGGAACTTACGAGTATCGACCTGTGTCTCGACGACGGCATGCTCGCCACCGGAACGTTCCGAAGCGGAGATTTCGATCCGCTCTTCGTCTTGCTCGATCGCCTCGACGCGCGAAAGAAAGAGCTAAAAAATTTCTATTCGACGGCGCGCGGCTGACGCGTTCGACGTCATTTCGTTGGCGACGCGGAAATAACGTTTGTGCTCCGGGAGAAAGGTTGGGAAAATAGGGAATGGTTTCTCCCGCCTTACCCCAGCCTCGGCTGATCTTTTTTTCGAAGTCGGTCCTCGAACCATCGCTCATCGAGTCGCTCCATCTGGCGTTGAAATCCGGAACGGACTATCATTATCGCCAGACCGGATCTCTTGAGGAAGTGAAGGAAGTCATTCATCGCTCGACCCGCGTCGTCTGGCTCGCGAACTGTTCGTCTAAGGACGAGATCGCGGAGCTCTACCCAGCGCTCGGACCTTTCGAATCGCGGATCGCCGACGGGACATTGAAGATTGTTCTGCTGAATACCGCTCGTCACCCGAAACTGCGCGACATCGTGCGCGCGCGGGTGGGCGTCGAAGTCGTCGACCTTCCCGTTACGACGAAGGCGCTTCAGTACAAGCTAAAGAACGCGCTCCTATCGGCCCACCAGAACTACCTCAAGGTCTCCGACGTGATCGATACTTCGATCGTCGTCGGCGCGGACGCGAAGACTCCCCTCCGCACGAAACCGAAGGTTCTCGGCGCCGACGTGCTTTGGCAGCCCGCCGTGGAATTCGACTACGACTTTTGGTGGATACCGGATGGGAAGAGTATCCGACTCGTCGTCGGCGTCTGGCTCATCGATCTGATCGGGCCGAGCCCCGCCGCGGGCACCTGGGAAGTCGTGGCCGGCCTGGGCGAGGACGGCGAACGTGCGTGGATGTGGCGAAGCCGATGGCTCGCCGAGGAAGTTTTCCAGACGCGCGAAGGCCGCTGGATCTTCTTCGGGAAACAGGCGCCGGAATTTTCGGGCCTGAAGAGCGCCTGGGCCTTCATGGGTAAGAAACCCAAGCTCGCTTTTTATCCGAACGGTTCGAACAAGGCGAAATTCGTGCGATTCGAATTTCGTGAGGAAGACGGCTTTCTCGCCTGTGAGAACTCCGTGTCCGCGAAAATGATGCTTCCCCAAATCCAGGCGACATTCGCCCAAATTCCGGGAGGCGCCGCCCGGGCCATCGAACCCGCCGCGGGCTCCGCGATTCTCGATCCTTTCGGTGAATTTGAACTTCCGGCGCGGAACTCGACCGACGCCGCGGCGACGAACCTCGTCGGCGGCGAAGCGTCCGGACCCCTTACGCCGACTTCGGAAATCGGAATCCACCTCGGCCTTGGCGTGGTTTCGAACTCGGGCGTCACTGCCGGAGCGAAGTCCTTCGGAAAAATGAGTTTTGGCGTGGACGTCATTCGCAAGAACGGCGAGCTCGGCGACGCCGACATGAAACCGCCTTCGGTTTATCACGTCACGAAATCGGGGGCGACGCTCCTGCTCGAGCCGCCGAATGCGGAAGTCGGCGACCGTTTTCACTTTCGGTTTAAATTTGCGGCTGGCGAGTCGATTACCGAATGCATGATGGAATGGGAAATGACGGAGGTCGAAATGGCGTTCGAGGAGAAACTGCTCGCGAAGGGCGATTTCGTTTCCGGCGACTTGGCACCCCTTTCCTACGTTCTCGACAAGCTCGAGGATCGGAAGCGCGAGCTTAAAGAGTTCTATCGGATGGCCCGCGGATAACGCGCGAAATTTCGAACTCCGGCTTCACTGGCGAATCTCGCGCGTTTCCCGAACGTCGCTGCCGTCATCGGGCTCGACCGTTAGACCGATCCGCCCGATTTCCCGACCGTCCGTCGTCTCGACCTGGACTCGATAGTCGCCGGGTTGGTAATTCGATTTCACGGTGTAGCCACGGAAGCCGAGTCCCCGACCGCCATTCACCGTGATCGGAATCACGTCGACCTTTTGCCAGCCGTGTGGTCCATGCAGGAGCCAGCGGACCTGGAGTTGGTCGTGAAATCCGTTTGGCGCGAATACGCGGGCGAACGTCACGATCGAGTCGCCGGGACGCGCGAAGAACGTCTGATCGCCCTTCTGCCAGAAGAGCCATTTCGAACGATTATAACCGAGGACGTAGTCTCCGTTTTCTTTCTTCACCGAATGGAAAACGCCGATATAGTTCAGCGAAAGCGGAACCGGCGGGATGATCTGGAGCGCGTAGAACAAGACGAAAACGCCTAGGACCCCGAACCCCGTTCCGAGCACCTTCTTTTGGATCGACTTCCGAATCGTCGCCGACTCGGGATGGGTACGGGTACTTTGTTCGATGAGCGCATAGAGCGCCCAGACGAAACCGCTCGCGATCAGGAGCGTGATGAGAAACGCGGCAACCCCGACGTAGCCGAGGAGCATCGGGATCACGTAGAGCCAGAAGGAAGTGATACAGAGAAAGTAGAGCGCGAGCTTGAGGATCACCTGCCGACCCTTGAGATGCACGAATTCGTTCGCGATTAGGAGCGCGGAAATGAAGAGGATGAAGACGAGCGAGGAGATCAGGCTCCCGCTCTTGAAATAGAAGAACGCGTAGACGTTCAGCAGCGTGCCGATCAGAAATTGGGTGACGTGTTCGTGGTAGGACCAGATTTTTTTCAGCCGCGCGGGAACCGCGAAGAGGCCATAACTCTCCAGGACCGCGGCGGAAAGGAGCAGCGTGATCAGGAAAAGGTAAGTCGATTGGTGCACGATCTGA
>JAYVXM010000098.1:0-2352 GCA_043785205.1 Bdellovibrionales bacterium | reverse complement strand
CTTCGCCGCCGCCGGCGAAGCGGCGCGTCGATCACGGCTCGCGAATACTCGTTCCCGCCCCCGCCGTTTTCATCGCTTATTCCGAGGCGAGCGCTCAGTCTTCCAGCAGCGCGAGCACGTCTTCCGGTCGAATCGTCGCCGACGCGATTTCGCCGCTGAGAACCGCGTCCGAAAGCGCGCGTTTCCGTGCCTGGAGTACGAGGATTTTTTCCTCCACGGTCGCTTCCGTGATCAGTCGCGTAATGAGGACCGGATTTTCCTGACCGATTCGGTGGGCGCGATCGGCGGCCTGTTCCTCGACCGCGGGGTTCCACCACGTGTCCATGAGATAGACGTGATCGGCGGCGGTCAAGGTAAGGCCCACTCCGCCGGCCTTGAGCGAAAGGAGGAGCACCGATGGGCCGTCGGGCGACTGAAACGTCCGCACGACTTCGTCGCGGTTCGCAGTCGCGCCGTCGAGGCGCCCGTAGGTGATTCCGTCCGCGCGGAGCCGCTCCTCGATCAGATCGAGGTACGAAGTCCACTGCGAGAAGACGAGCGCGCGATGCCCGAGTGCGAGCGACTTTTCAAGACTCTCGGCGAGGAGTTCGAGCTTCGCCGAACTCGGCGCGCGTTGTCCCGGAACGAGGGAGGGGTGGCAGCACGCCTGACGTAAACGGAGAAGGAGTTCGAGCGCCGTCATCGGCGCCGCGCCCTCGGCGAGCTTCGCGGCGACGTCCCGTCGGGTGGCGACGAGGAGGCCGTCGTAGAGCGCCCGTTCCTCGGGACCGAGTTCGCATGTCCGCACGACTTCCGTCCTCGCCGGCAGTTCGGGCGCGACCGCGGCCTTCAGACGACGGAGGATGAACGGCCGAATTCGGCGACGGAAACGCTCCGTGGTTCGGGCGTCGCCGCGCGCGATCGGTTCCGCGAACTCACGCGTGAATTCGGCGCGGGTACCGAGGAGCCCGGGATTGAGGAAATGGAACTGGCTCCAGAGGTCGTCGAGCCGGTTTTCGACCGGCGTTCCGCTCAGCGTGATGCGCGCTTTCGCGCGGAGGCGATGGGCCGCACGGGCGACTTGCGAGTCGGGATTTTTGATCGTTTGGGCTTCGTCGAGGACTGCGAGGTCCCACACCGCGGAGCCGAGCGCGGTTTCGTCGAGCCGGAGGACTCCGTAGGTGACGAGCGTGACGTCCGCGCTCGGGTCGAGTCGCCGACCCGAGCCCTCGTACATCGCGACCCGGAGATTCGGACGGAATCGGGCGAGCTGCTCGCGCCAAGCGTGGAGCACGCTCTTCGGCGCGACGACGAGCGAACGTCCGCGGAGGACCGCGATTGTCTGGAGCGTCTTCCCGAGACCCATGTCGTCGGCGAGAAGTGCGCCCATTTCGCCGTCGACGAGGAATCGAAGCCAGTTCACGCCCGCGCGCTGATACGCCCGTAAATCTGCAGTCAGGCCTTCCGGAAGGGTCGCCTCCGGAATCCCTTCGGCGCCTCCGAGTCGATCGCGAAGCGAACGCAGGGAAGGCTCGAGCCTCGCGCCGGCCTCCGACGATAAATCCGCGAGCGCGGGGCGCGCGTAGGGCGGCAATTTTCCGCGTCCCGTCTCCCGAAGCGCGAAAAGCCGTTCGAGCGAAGGCGCGAACCGGTCGAGCCAGTCGCTCGGAAGCGGCGCGAACCCGCCTTCGAGAAGGGAAACGAAAGCGTCTCCGCGTCGCCAGGCCTCGAGAACTCGCGCGGGTTCCGCGCTTTTCCCGTTCGCGGTCCCGAAACGGAGCGTAAAGTCGTCGATCGACGCCGCGAAGGCGGGAATCATCTCCGCTTCGATTCGAAACGCGTCCGGACCGGTTCCTCGCGCTTCGATGGAGGAGTCGAATTCGATCCCGCTGATCAGCTCGAGCGCGGCGAGACCGCGCACCCGGGTTCGCCGGCCGGGAACCATGCGAAATTCGGTCTCGAGGCGTCGCGCGAGGCGAGCCTCGGCGACGGGGTCTTTCAGGGCGAACTTCGACGGATATTCGATCGTCGGCACGATATTCAATACGTCCGCCTCGACCGATTCCATACGTAAGACGATCTTCGGCGGCTCGTCGTTCGCCCTCGGTATCGCCGCGTTTCCGTCTCCGCCGAGTTCGTCGACCGGCATGCGGGCCTTCAGCGCGGGTAAAATTTCGGTGACGAATTTCGGAACGTCCGACGGCGCGTACCACCGACCGTCCGCGCCGATTCGTTCCCGCTCCGCGGAAGTGAACCCTCCTTCCTCGAAGACCCGGAGAACGGAACCGACGAGGACCGGGCCGCTCGGAAAAGATTCGGTGATCCCATCCGGCGCGAGAATGGTAAGCCGAAGTCCTCCGCGTTCGGGGCGGA
>JAYVXM010000097.1:0-7854 GCA_043785205.1 Bdellovibrionales bacterium | reverse complement strand
GAGGCCGACATTTCGGTCGAGCCCGTCGCCGCGGCCAGAGCCGCCGCGTTTCCGCCTCCGCTCGAGGCGCTGGAGGCCTTCTCTTCTTCTTCTTCGGCTTCGTCTTCCGAACCGGCCGATTTCGCGAGCAGGGCGGTCGCTTCGGCTTCGAGGGCTTCCGCCTTCGAGGCTTTGGCGGATTTTTTTGGGGCCGCTTTCTCGATCTTAGCGGTCTTTTCGGCGGCTTTGGCTTTCGGGGCGGCTTTCTTGATTTTTGCGGACATCGGAGTCTCCTTCGGTTGAATGGGAAAAGTTAGGATTCGTTTGGTTTAGGTGGAAAGGTCTTCGCCGTAGCGGTGGAGTTTATTGTAAAGCGTCTTGATCGTGATCCCGAGCGACTGGGCGGTCTTTGTCTTGTTGCCGTGGTTATAAGCGAGCGTCCGGAGGATGTGACCCTTCTCGATTTCATCGAGCGGAGTCCCGACGGTGAATTCGGCCGACTGGGTCGCGTTTCGCGGCAGACGGATCGCGATCGGGACGTCGTCGAGCTGAATCGCCGGGCCTTCCGAGAGAATTTTCAGCCGTTCGATCGTGTTCTGGAGTTCGCGGATATTTCCGGGCCACGGATAGTTCTGGAAAACCTCGATCACGCGCGGGTCGATCCGTTTCACCGAAGTGGTTCCGCCGAAACGCGAGTGCTTGAGAAAATGTTCGCAGAGCGCCGGGATGTCCTCGCGGCGCGCGCGGAGCGGGGGCATCTTCATCGCGATCGTGTTCAAGCGATAATAAAGGTCTTCGCGAAAGCGACTCGCCTTCACTTCATCGGCGAGATCACGGTTGGTGGCGCTCACGATCCGGACGTTTACGCGAATCGGTTTCTTTCCGCCGATGCGGTAGAACTCGCCTTCCTGGAGGAAGCGCAGCATCTTCGTTTGGATCGGCAGGCTCATCTCGCCGATTTCGTCGAGAAAGAGCGTCCCGCCGTCGGCGACTTCGCAGAGACCGATCTTCGTCGTCACGGCGCCCGTGAACGAGCCCTTTTCGTGGCCGAAGAGTTCGCTTTCGAGCAGCGATTCTTGGAGCGCGGCGCAGTTCACCGTGACGTACGGGGCGTTCGCCCGCGCGCTCTTCTGGTGAATCCGCTTCGCGATCAGTTCCTTACCGGTTCCGCTTTCGCCGAGGATGAGCACGGTCGCCATCGTCGGCGCGATCTTGTCGACCATCGTGAGCACTTCGCGCGTGACGGCGCTTTCGCCGACGAATTCCTGGCCGCGGGATTCGGCTTCGACGAGGGTCTTGAGGACTTTGTTTTCCTTCTGGAGATCCTTCTGCTGATCGAGGATGCGTTCGTGGGCGCGGCGGAGTTCGAGGGTTTTATCCTGAACGGCCGACTGGAGTTTCTTATTGAAGGCCTTCGCGTCGAGGAGGAGTTCGCGGCTCTTCGAGACGGTCGCCATTTGGGAAGCGAGGGCTTCGAAGAAGAGGACGTCGTCTTCCGCGAAACCCTTTTCCTTGGCGGATTCGATCACGAGGATTCCGAGGAGTTCGGATCCGCGCAGGACCGGAGTCGCGAGGAGCGAGCGGGTGCGCTCGGAAACGACCGGGCTCGAGGCTTTCACTTCGTGCGGGATCGTTTCGAGGTAGAGGCTTTCTTTCTTCTGGAACACGTACGCGAGAACGGAGTCGCGCGGCGAGAGCGCCTGGCCGAGGGTGACGAGGCCCTCTTCGCGACCGACGACGGCGTCGAGGCGCGCGTCCGACGTCACCCCCGCGGGCAAGCTCCAGAACTGGATGCCTTCGTAGGGGAGTTCGGATTTGAGAATGTTCAAAATGGATTGATGAAAGTTGTCGGAATCGAGCAGGCCTTGCAGCCGGATCGACAGTGCGTTCAAAAGTTTAAGGGAAGAGTGGGAAGGGGTAAGGGCCATATCGACGTACTGCCTCGGATGACGACCGGTTCTCGCGACCAAACGAGAATGCGGTAAAAGCTCCCTTGGGGTATGTCATTTTTACCTCAGGGGCAAAGGGAGAGTATATAATTTACAGGTTTCCGTCAACGCGAAATCGACCCAGTGCGTTAATTATTAAAAACCTAATATAATCATACCATTGGAGGGGATAGAAAACGTCCATTTCCCTTTAATAGCAAACGACGTGATGGGCGTCGTTCCAATCTAAGGTTACGCTGCCCGTTGCATTGGTAAAGCCTAACGGGCAACTCGGAGTGATCGTATTGATATTCCAGTTCGTGAGGAAGCACTTCAAAGGAAGGATAGGATTCGTGATTCGGACAAACGGGGTCGGGCAAGACGTAGGTACGACGAGGTAACAGGCGGGGGTGATCCCATCCCCACCCTGGGAAATCGGCACGACCGAGGGATAAGCAGCCGGTGGGTCGCAAGTCCCGTTATATTTACAGTGGCGGTAGTTACTAGCCTGATCGTAGGAGGTTTCCGTCCACGTCGGCGTCGGACTCATTCCGACCGGATGATCGAGCGGGACCCAGTCGGGATCCGTCGGACACGGCGGGGCATCGGTGTGAGTCGGGAGGGGCGACGGGAGCGGCGGCGGAAGGACTCCGTTCGTAACGCAGTATGCATTACCGGCGCCGAGCGCCGTCTCCTGAACCGAAGGGGAAGGACATGCGGGAATCACGGAAATCGCATTCGTCGTATTGAGATTGGGGTCCACGACGCACGGATTTAAAGGGTCGAGCGGGTTGCCCACAAATCCATCGGGACAAGTCGGCGCCGGCGGAAGCGGTTGGAGAAAGGAAAATCGGCAGAGCGTCCCCACGCTGGTCGCGACCAACCGACCCGCGGCGAGTTGGCACGCCGAGACGGAATTCCGACTGCCCGCTAACTCGCGTTCGAGGGGCTTCGCATAACAATCTTTTAGTTGCCCGGTACCGTCGACCTCGAATTCGAGCGGGACGCTCGTCGTAATGGGAACCCCGGAAGTGGCCGTCGGAACGGTGTCGATTTCGACCGCGCCTACGTAAATCAGGCGTCCGTTCACCGTCGATTTATATTGCCCCACTAGGCGGACGTCGTAGGTGTTTTGGTCTCCCGTGCGCTTTACACCGCTCGTGATGACGTTCGTCGTCCCCATTTGAATCGTGAGGTCGACCTTGTTAGTCGGTAGGACGGTCGGAACCGGAACTCCACCTGATAACGGAATCTTTAGGGTGGTTAGACTCGCCGGGACCAGATTCGAAACGCAGAGATTCACCGGCGGGAGCCCGGGCGCGAATTTTTTCTGATTGAGCGCGATTTGGACCAAGTTCTTTACGGCGGTCGACTCGGCCTTCGCATTCAGGGAAGCAGTCGACCGTGAAATGTAGGTGCTGAGGGAAAGGCTTGCCATGGTGCCGAGCGCGACGAGTCCCAGGGCAATCCCGGTCTCCAGTAGCGAAAACCCGCTCTCGTTCGAGATCTCAGTACGCATAGGAAACGCTCATATTCGAAGCCGCCGTATCGCAAATCCACCCTTCGGGATGGATCGGCCCGTAAGGGGCATTACTGTCGGGAGTATTGTTAATGCTATTACAATTGAGAAGCGTCGTATTCGGAAGCGCGCAGACGTAAAAATTTCCGATAGCCGGATTAATCACGGGCGTCCCGCCACGATCGAAGCACTCAAGTCCGGACTTCTTCAGAACCTGGGGCATCGGTCCGAGTTCGACCGCGTAGAGCGAGCGAGTCGTGCAACTGGTCGGAACGGGATTTGCTCCCGGCGTGACCTGAAGGACAATAGGAAGAGTCGTACGGAGGCCCGTAGCGCCGAGATACTCGTTCCGGCGGGAACCCGCGATGACGATTTCTCCGATATAACTGTCACTGAAACCGCTCCACGACGGACTTCCGAGGTCAGAATCGCGGCGGCCAAAAGGGCGGAAGTTCGTCAGAACGATCGAGTCTACGCTATAGTCCGGCGAATTCACGGGATTTAAGGCGCCGGGAGCCGCCACGATGTCGCCGTTCGAGGTCTGGACGGTGACGTTCAGAGTCGCGTTCGTATTGAGTAAAAGAGCACTCAGGCCCGGGCCCGTCGCGAAGCCGACTAAGCGGTCTTTGCAGGTGTCCGTATCGGCTAAATCCTGTTGAATTGCGAAGACGAGATCCTGGAACATCGCCGCGCTCGCGGTGGTGTTTGCGATCTGAATCGACGTTCGAACCGCTTTGAAACTACTGAGGACCATCATCATCAGGACTCCGGAAAGAATCATGATTTGGGGAAGGGTCCCGCCGTGAGCGTTTTCGACGGGAGTGAATCTTATACGCATCCCACTCCTGTCACCTGGGAGTACATCGTGGCGCTCTCGCTCTTACACTTCGTGAGGAGAAGGAAAATGATGATCCCGAAAACACCTAAAAAGGCACCCAGCACGGCTCCGACAAAAGCGGCGGCGATGAAGGAGGACCCACCCGCGGCGATCCCAAGAAATTTCTTCTGACCTTTTTTCACGTTCTTCGTTTGAGATTCGATTCCCGTTTTAGAAAAATAATGCCAGCCAGTCAGAAAATGGGCCGTGCCTCCGCACGCGGGAAGGGCGGCGTCGCGCGCGACCGTCGTATTATAATTCGTGCCCGCCACTGCGTTCTGCCAGGCCGATCCGAAGGTGCTGCAATCCGGAATGATCGAAGGATTGAGAGGACCGTAGACCGGTATTCGACAGATGAGGCCATCCGGCGTCGGTAAAGGCATCCCGTCCGCGGCCATGCATTGGCGGACCGTGTGGAGATTCCCTCTCAGAGGCTCTTCCATATCCTCGAAGTTCGTCGTGCACGAAACCATTTGTCCACTCGCAGAATCAAACTCAACCGAAAGCGGGATTTCGGCTCGAAGGCCCGTCGAGGCCCCGCCTTGGGCAGCGAGGGATTCTCTCTTCCCGAGGATTTCGAGCTGGGCACGGTATCGATTAGTTTGATTCAGGCGGCCGTACCCGGCATGAAATGGGGTAGCGGATGGAGTACCGGGAAAATTCATTCGGAGTTGATACCTTAACCCGTCGAGCAATTGGCCATCCGTGACGACCATCGCCGGTCCGCCGGCAAAATTTTGCTGAATGTAAGGAACGATAATCGGATTTCCGGAGGAATAAGTCGGTGGCGTAGCGGAAAACTGGCCGAGGTTGACCGCGCACGTCGATGAATCCGCTAACGCATCGTAAATTTTCGTGCGGAGTTCCGTGTGCGCAGTACGCGTAGCGGCGAATTGATTAAGGAGGTTCACTTGACGAATTCCCATCGTGGCGCTCGTCACCAAAGTCACGATTAGCGCAGACGCGATCACGACTTCGAGAATTGTGAAGCCACTTCGATTCATGAGCTTACTTTAGGGGGTATCTCGAAAATGATAAAGCGGTATGCTCCCCTTCGAGGTGGTTTTTTGTCACTTTTTCGCACCGCTTTATTAGTAATCCTAGCTTTGTTGCTCGGCAGCTTTTTTAAAGATGCGATTCCGAGTGTCGAACGAGTGCGTGTCCGAGGACTCGAGTCCGTCGATCTCGACCGCTGGATCAAAACGTTTCCGCCGTTCGCTGGCAAACCCGAAATGCCCTTCTCAGAGAGGGGCGCGTACGAAAAAGAGTTGGGCTCCGCTTTTGGGAGCTATTTCTCAAATCCTGACGACGACACCGCCTTTCGCGAGTTTTATTCCGCGCTCTTAGGTGCCGCCGCGAACGCGCGCGGGTCGGGACCCGAGTTACTTCAGTTCGCAGCTGGGCTAGTGCGGATCCGTGACCATTGGAGGGCAGCCGACCCGATTATTCGCACCCGGAAGGTCAATTTCCTCGCCGAACTCTTGATTGAGGAAACGCTATACCTTGCGCTTAAGCGCGGGGCCCCTATGAGCTCTGCATGGTTTGTGTTTGGACCGAGTGCAGAATGCGTGTCCGGGGAGCCGCCGACAGATTTTTACGGGATCTCCGGGTGCGCGGGTGATGTCGTGATTTCGAAAGGAGATGCCTTTTCTTCCGCGTTAAATGCCTTCCGGATGCCTTTGGCAGCCTCCTATTCTCATTCGGCGATCCTAATACCGGACCCGGGCACCGGATCCCTTCGGTTGCTGGAGGTCGATGGTCTCGCCGGAGGTCTAAATCGCTTCGAAGAAGAGTCGGCGCCCGCTCGACTGACGATTTATCGAATTCGAGACCGAGCAAACGCGCCGGCGATTCGGAGCGCCCTCGACCGAGCTTCCGCACTTGTTCATTCGGCGATGCCGAAAGACTCTGATCGTCCTTCTGAAGATCGGCCGCTTTTCGGGTTTAACTTAACTTTACGGCCGGATTGCACGCCGGGTCGATACTATTGCTCGGAACTAAACTACTGCCTCTTCCACGATTCGGGCATCGAAGACTCGCGTAACCCGTATAGCAAAAAATTTTGGTCCGAGCCATTCGCCGCCGACGAGAATTTTATCGATCGAATCTGGCCGGTTTACCCCGGAGCGATTCCGGAACCTTCCGATGTAGAACTCAATGCCGCTTACCTAATGGTCGGACACCGCGTAAATCTCGAAGAACTTTCGCGAATGCGAATTCAGTTTGCTACTCTAAATGCCCTCGCCTCCTTGTTCCGCGACGACCCGGTAAGGAGGGAAGCCTATCTAGGCGTTCTACGCTCGTACGGCGAATCGACCCTTGCCTACGCGAAACCCGCGCTGATGGAATCCATCGGTCGGTTAGTCGGTCTTAAGCCAAGCCAATGGATAAAACTCCGTGCGCTATTGCCCTCCGAAATTCGAGTGGGCGAAATTGTTTTCTACTATCATATTCAACATTTGCTTCTACCGGAAGTCGAACGCCGTTTGGGCGCGCTTGATTGTGCCCGATGCGATCCGATTCCGCTGGAAGAGCTTGGGGGCCGCGCTTTGCCGCTGATTCGCGCCGCGATCGATCAATTTGTGCGTCGCGGGCCGGTTAGCACCGGCGGCAGTTGAAACTCAGGCGCGGGAAGTCTAGATTGGAGAGATGACGCAAGAAAGCGCGCTCCGAACCGATCGTCAGTTAAAGAATATTTTTATCGCCCCGAATCGTCAGATCCGCCTGGTCGCCATCGCGGTCACGGTGTCGATCACGGTCATTTTCGCTTTCTTCGCCTTCGAGCTTTGGATCTTCTCGACTCTCTTCATAAACCTCGCGCCCCTGCTGCCCGCGGGAGCAAAAATCGAGGCGCCGCTGGCGGAGACGCTTCGATGGGCCTGGATCGGGTTCGCATTCGGTGCGCTTTTCTGTACCTTGGTTATCGGTTTTTCAATCGCTCTCTTTTCCCATCGAATTTACGGACCCATGGTGGCCATTCGAAAGCACTTATCGGCACTGCTTAGTGGAGATTATGACCACCGGACCCAATTGCGGAAAAACGACGAATTCAAAGAGGTCGCCGAAGACTTGAACCGACTTTGCGAAAAGTTAGGCGAAAAAACTTCGAAATAGTTTATTCAAAGGATCGGCAGCCCGAGGTCCCGCAGTACGCGATTCGCCGAATTGTGTCCCGCGCATCCGATGACCGATCCCGCCGGGTGCGTTCCCGCGCTCGCCGAGTAGAGGCCTTCGATCGGCATCGCGTACGGCACCCGCTGATCGAAGCCGAACGTGTTGTCGATGTGGTGGATATGCCCGAAGGAAATTCCGATCTCGGATTCGATCTTCTTCGGCGTGAGGGTATAGGTCTCCAGGACGCATTCGCGGAAATCCGGGGCGAATTGTTCGGCGATATCGAAAAGGTGGTCGACGTACTTCGCCTCTTCGGCTTCCCAGGTCGTACCCTTCAGTTCGTACGGCACCCACTGCACAAAGAACGCGGAATTATGGTTTCCCTCCTTATCGCGAAGGGAAGGATCGGCCTGGGTGTGGATGTACCACTCGATGGT
>JAYVXM010000096.1:0-7855 GCA_043785205.1 Bdellovibrionales bacterium | reverse complement strand
AGGAACGGGATCCGGATTCGATTCGACGCCATGACTAGCCCTTCTTTTTCGGACCGCGGATTTCGGGCGCGGTGGTCAGGAACGAAAGCGTTTTGTGGTTTTCGGTAGCCCAGCGGAGGCCCCAGTCCGACTTGAAAAGAACGACGGGCTGGCCATCGCGGTCCTCGAGGCACCGCGTGTCTTCGCGCCGATCGAATTCGTCCGCGTTCAGTCCGGTTCCGACGACCCAGCGGGCGTGGATGAAGCCGAGCTTTTCGATTTTCGTGTCGACGCCGTATTCGCCGAGAAGGCGATGCTGGAGGACTTCGAACTGGAGCGCGCCGACGGCGCCGAGGACCGGATCCTTGTCGCCCATCCCGCGTTGGCGGTAGATTTGAACGACGCCTTCTTCGGCGAGCTGCTCGAGCCCCTTTTGGAGCTGCTTCCGTTTCATCGGATCCTTGATGAGCATCTGGGCGAAGTGTTCCGGACTGAATCGCGGAACGCCCTGGTATTCGAAGACTTTCGCGCCGTCGGCGGTCGTGCAGACGGTGTCGCCGATTCGGAGTTCGCCGGTCGTGTCGAGCATGCCGACGATGTCCCCCGGCCAGGCGTCGTCGACGATTACGCGTTCCTGGGCGAAGAAGTTCAGCGGCTTCGAGAGCTTCACTTTCTTCTCGAGTCGCGAATGGGTCACTTCCATATTGCGCTCGAAATGGCCGGAACAGACGCGCATGAACGCGACGCGATCGCGGTGAGCGGGATCCATGTTCGCCTGGATCTTGAAGAAGAAGCCGGAGAACTGTTCGGAGGTCGGTTCGACGATGATCTTTTCGGGCTCCGCGTTCTTGCGTTCGTAGACGCCGAGTCGGCCGACCGGAGTCGGGGCGAGCTCGATGAAGCGCTGGAGAAAGCGTTCGACGCCGAAGTTGTTCATCGCGGAGCCGAAGAAGACGGGCGTGAGCTGGCCGGCCAGGACGGCCGCGTGATCGAACGGGTCGCCGGCGAATTCGAGGAGTTCGTTTTCGCTCCGGAACGTTTCGTAGAGTTCCTTGGCTTCGTCGAGGTCGCCGCGGGCGCCGCCGAGAATTTTCCAGAAGTCGGGATCGTTCGCGTCGATCTTCTTCGGTTCGAGGCGCCCCGACTGGTTCGCGCGATCGGCGCTCTGGTAGAAGAGGACCTCGTTCGAAAGGCGATCGTAGATTCCGCGGAAGCGATCGCCGGTGCCGATCGGCCATGCCATCGGGCACGAACGGATTCCGAGAACCTTCTCGAGCTCGTCGAGGAGGTCGAGCGGTTCGCGCGTCGGCCGGTCCATCTTATTGATGAACGTGAAGATCGGGAGCCCGCGCATGCGACAGACTTCGAAGAGCTTGCGGGTCTGGGGTTCGACGCCCTTAGCGGCGTCGATGAGCATGACGGCGGCGTCGGCCGCGGTCAGCGTTCGGTAGGTATCTTCGGAGAAGTCCTTGTGGCCGGGGGTATCGAGGAGATTGATCTGGTTTCCCTCGTAATCGAACTGGAGAACTGAAGTCGAAATCGAGATCCCCCGCTGCTTCTCGAGCTCCATCCAGTCGGACGTCGTGTTCTTCTGGTTCTTCTTCGCCTTCACGGCGCCGGCGAGGTGAATCGCTCCGCCGTAAAGGAGGAGTTTTTCGGTGAGGGTCGTCTTACCGGCGTCGGGGTGCGAAATGATCGCGAACGTCCGGCGGCGGGCGACTTCCTTCTCGATACGGCTGAGATCGGCGGTGGACATGAAGGGGCGTTGTAACGGATCGCGCCGCGTTCAGCTAGAGGCAATGCGGCGCAAGATCGAGGCCGAGCGGGAATTTCCGCTGACCGGTAAACGCATTGATCCCCGACGCAGCGCTTCGCCGGCGGCGGCGAAGCGGAGAGTCATTCCGCCGGACGGCTTATCCGCGGGCGAACCTACCGTTCCCTAGATTCCCATGTTTTCGATCTGCATCAGGATCTCGTCCCGCGTTCCGCCGCGGACCGGAATCGGATCGAGCGCGGCGACGACGATATTCTTCGAGGGCGCGCTCCATCCGTGAAACCGCGGATCGAAAATCACGATGGCGCCCCGGTCTTCGGCGGACCGAATCAGGCGGCCGACGCGTTGCTTGAGCCAGATCATGCGGAGCGGAAAGTCGTAATCGAAGAGTCCGAACCGAGTCCGGGCTTTCCGCGCCTCCGCGAGCGGTCCCCGGGTCATCGCTTCGTTCATTTTCTCGATGATCACGCAGGCGAGTTGGCGACCAGGAAGATCGATGCCCTCGCCGTAGCGTTCGCTGCCGATGAGGAGCGCGCGCTCCGTCCCGCGAAACGCGTCGATCGCCCGCCGGTCGCTCACCGAATCGAAAACCTGGATGCCGTGCTTTTCGAGACGCTCCCGCAAGATTTCCGCGGCCTGGCGGAGCCGGTTGTTCGCGGTCATGAGGAGCATCGTCCGCCCGCCGAGAATTCGGGCGGTCTGTTCCGTGAAGCCGATGATCGCGTCGAGGTGGGCGGGAGTACCCGGTTGGGAGATATCCGAAGGGAGGTACGCGATCGCCTGCTGGGCGAGCGGGTACGGGGAAGGGAGCGACGTGAACGGCTTCGAGAGCGCGAGACCGATCCGGTCCGTGATGAAGGTCGGATTCGCGCCGGACGAAAGCGTGGCGGAGGTAAGGGCGATCGTCCGCGCTTCCGCGAAGAACTCGGTCGCGAGCCCCTTCACTTCGATCGGTGAAATGCGGATCCGCCACGTATTTTCGCGGGGGTTCCAGTAGAGGAGCCGAAGAAAGTTCGGAGCGCCGGGCGGCGTTCCGGTCGTTTCCCGGGAGTCCGGCTTCGCGCCGGCGCGCGCGCGCGGGTCCGCCGGCGTCGTTTCCTTTTCGTCGGCGGCTTTCTTCACCGCCGCCGGCGACGGATCCTTGATCGCGGCCGCGACGGCGTCGGCGTAGGCGGCCATCGAATGGGCGTGGAGCTGAAGGAGGTCCGCGGCCGGATCGGTTTTCAGCGGGCCGGAGGCGACCGCGTCGCGGGCGGCGTCGAAGTAGTCGGCGGTCGCGCGCAGCGCTCCGCCGAGATTCCGGAGGCCGTCGAAGAGGGGATCCTTTTCATATTTCGAAAGGTCGAGAAAATCCTCGTAGCCGCCGGTGTCGCGACCCCCTTTCCGGGAGAGGGCGCCCGGCACGAGGACGCTCATCTCGCGGAGCCGTGTTTGGATCGGCTTCAGAAAATCGTCGAGCTTCGCTTCGCCGGTCGGGCCCTTCGGGAGGGTGAGCGAATCGAGGAGGCGCCGGATCCGTGTCCCGTCGCTCACCTTGCGGCCGCGGCTTGCGGAGAGGAGACGATCGACGTCCTCCGCGACGTCGATTTCGGAGAGCGCGATCTCGTAGGCGTCCGTCAGCTGATCCTCGAGGTGGTGGGCTTCGTCGAAGATCACGTTCCGGATCTTGGGAAGGTGTTCCGGCCAATGAAAGACGAGGGAGTGATTCGCGATGATCACGTCGCTCTGGTGGGCGAGCCGGGCCGAATCGAAATAGTGGCAGCTCTTGTAGAACGCGCACGGCGGCCCCTTCGTCGTCGTGAAGTGGGCCTTCACGCGTTCGAGAAAGCTCGGCATCCCGCCGAAGCGGATACGGAGGTAAGTCGAGACGCGGTCGAGCTCGGCGACGCGCGCGCGCGTGCCGCCGGCGGCTTTCGCGAGCGCGACCACGAAAGCGGCGCAGTACCGTTCCTCGGTCGCCGAGCTATCGGGCGCGCCCTCGTCGTCGGGAAGGAACGTGCATTCCTGATAGAGCTTGCGGAGGCAGAGGTAGTTTTCCTGGCCCTTCACGGTCGTCGCGCGGAGACCGGACGTGTCGCTCGCCGAAGCGAGCGCCGCCGTCGGGCCTTTTCCGAGGAGATCCGCCACGAGGGGAATATCCTTCTCGAGGAGCTGGTCCTGAAGCGCCTTCGAATGGGTCGAAACGACGAGGGGACTTCCGGTTTTCTCGGCGGCGAGGACGCCGGGGACGAGGTAGGCCACGGATTTTCCGGTCCCGGTCGGCGCCTCGATCGCGATGCGCTCTCCGTTCTCGAGGGCGACGCGGACGCGTTCGGACATCTGGAATTGGGAATCGCGAAAACCGAAGTTCTCGGACGCGTGTTTCCGTTCCCCGTGGAGGACGGCCAGCACTTCGGTTTTCGAGACGTCGATCTTCGCGGGCGTCGTCCGTTCGTCGTCCTTCTTCTCGAACTCGCGAAGGTCGCCCAGGAAAGGCCGCTCGAGAAGTTCCATCAGCGTCGGCTTTACGTCGAGCATTTCGAAACCGGCGCGAAAGAACCAGGCCCACCACCAGTTCTGGAGGAAGTGATTCACGACGGCGCCCATCCAAGGGCGTTCGCGGACCATCCACGCATGGGAGTATTGGAGAATTTTCAGGAGATCTTGGCAGTCCTTGTCGGCGCGGTGGGCGTCCTCGAGGTCGACGCCCGCCCAGTTCCGAAGGGTCTCCATCGAGTGCGAATGGGACTCGGGAAGGAGAAGGGCCATCGGATCGATCGAGTTATGGACGGTGAAGACGCGGCCGCCGATGAGCGGGGAGACGTGACGGTCGAGGAAACCCTGCTCGATCTTCGAGTTGTGCGCGACGATCGGAAAATCACCGAGAAACGCGACGAACGCTTCGACAATCTCGGTGAGGGCGGGCGCCTCCGCGACTTCGGCGTTCGTGATGCCGGTGATCTCCGTGATCAGAGCCGGAATCGGGCTCCCGGGCTTGACGAGCGTATGGTAGCGGGCGACCTCGGTGAGACCCTCGACCCGAATGGCTCCGATCTCGATGATCTCGCACCCTTCGGGTTCAAGGCCGGTCGTTTCGAAGTCTAAAAGGATATAGGGAGTCGTTTCGGCCATCGCGGGGGAGGTGTCTCAAATACCCCAGCTAAAAAACCAGCGAAAAGCAGGGAGTTATGCGGCGCCTCTAATTGTTAACCTTGTTGGTCAGGTATTCCTTCCCTCCGATAAGAGAAGGGAATGGGAAACGAATTACCTGCCACCAAGATGGGAACCGTCGCGGTGGTTCTCACCGCCGACCCGAAAACCGGGCTCCCCGCCATCGACACCCACCCGACCGCCGCGCGCACGCTCGCGGCCCGGCTGGGGGACTCGAGCGATTCGATCACCGTCGAGCATTGGGTCGAAACGTTCTCCGATGAGCGTGAAATCACCGCGCTCGAGCAGGCGATTCAATCCGGAAACCCTTTTCCGCTCCAAAGCGTCTACGAATTCCGCGCGCGCGCCGAACGCGAAGACGCCGAATTCGGCGACTACGTCGAAGATCTCCTCTGCCAGAAGGCGGTTCGTCCCGAAGTCCAATCTCACGGGATCGCCTGGCTCCGCTCGAAGATGAAGATCGAGCAGTTCCGCCAACAGGAACGCGAAGCTGCCGAGGTGATCGCGAATTTCGCGCTCGCGAAATATAAGGAAGATCCGGACCTCGAGGACTTCGTGCTCGCGGGCCCCGGCGTCCAAGTTCGCATCCGAATTTTCAAAGTCCGCCTCGCGCCCGGATCGAGCTCCGCTGCGGCGTAATCCTTCCCGTCATAACGCTAAGCGTCTTTTCTATTATTCTACGGATTGAATATAAAACCCGCCTAAACTCTTCCTAACAAAATCGTAATGGAAATCGGGGCATTCGCGGTTGTTTAGCGGAAACTTGCACGATACTTCCTCTCTATTCTCGAAAGAGACAAGGGGGTTACTGTGCAATCGAATCTACGCTCCGTCGTGTTCGCTTCTGTCGGTTTCTTTATCGCTTCATCGGCCTTCGCCTATCTACCGAACGCCAAATTGCCCGCATGCCTCGAAGGTCCCAACGAAATCCAAGTCGATAACGCCCGGGTCCTCAAAATGAAGACCACGACCCGGAATCAGTACCTCGCCCGCGCCTACGTCCAGGGCTCGGTCACCGAGCTTCCGTCCGTCCAAAACGGTCATGATCACTTCGTGATCTCGATCGGGCCGGGCGCGAGCGACACGCTTGAAATCATCTACAACAAGGAATTCGGCGCGATGCCGACGATGCGCCTCGGCGACACCGTCTCGGTCTGCGGCGATTACATCACCTCGACTGCCCAGTCGGGTCGTTATCCGCCTTCTCCGGAAGGCGCGATCATGCACTGGATTCATTTCAATCCGGGCACCCGGGCGGGCTCGGCGACCCACGAGCACGGCTTCGTCATGCATAACGGATCGGACCTGATCGGGTTTGACATCGCGCCCGCCGGCGACTGGTCCGGGAAGATCATTCCGGGCCCGCAGCCTTCGGGCGGCGGGAACTAAAGGCAATTCGCCAAATCTCGGTGCCCCTTGCCCCTGGGGGCCACGAGATTTGGCGGTGACCCGTGCCGGGTTCCGTGGCATGAACGAAGGGATTCATGAAGAAGCCCTTGTCCGAGCCGCTTAAAACACCCGCCGAAATCGTCGAGCTCGCGGCCGCGCTTTCGAAGCACGCCATCATCTCGTTCGACACTGAATTCATCCGCGAAAACACATTCTACCCTTCGGTCGAACTGATCCAGCTCGGAACGCGCGACGAATCCTGGCTTGTCGACGCCCAGGCTTTCCGCGGCAAGAACGCGGAAGGTCTTCGTCCGCTCCTCGACGTGTTCGAGAACCCGAAGATCCTGAAAATCCTTCACGCCGCTCAGGGCGATCAGGAATGCCTCTATACGAGTTACAAAGTCGTGGCGAAGCCGTCGTTCGACACCGCGGTCGGCGCCGCGCTCTGCGGGTTCGGTGACGGGATCGGTCTCGGGAATCTCCTCAAGGCGCTCCTGAACGTGAACTTGAAGAAGGGTCATGCGCGCACGAACTGGGCCGCGCGCCCGCTTCCTGCCCAGCTGATCGAATACGCACACGCGGACGTGGAATTCCTGGTTCAAGCCGCGGAAACGCTCCTCGCGAAACTCGACGAGTCGGGCCGTCGCGCCTGGGCGCTCGAGCTTTCGGCGAAATGGGAAGATCCCGCGCTCTATATGCCCGATCCGGAAGGCTTGACGGCGAAGCTCGCGAAGAGCGGGCGGATGGACGCCCGGACGTTCGCGACGCTTCAGGAGCTCATGCGGTGGCGCGAAGAGCGCGTCCGCGCGCTGAATCTTCCGCGTCGGTGGGTCGCCGACGATCAGGTTCTCCTCGATCTCGCGAATGTGAAACCGAAGGATCTCGCCCACCTTTCTGCGTTTCGCGGACTGAATAAAGGCGAAATGAAGGCGAGCGGGGAAAAGATCCTCGAAGCGATCCGGAAGGGGTCGGAGACGAAAGAGGGTAAGGGGCCCGAGTCCGTTCGGATGGAACATCCGTCGGGCGACGAGAGCCAAACCCTCGATCTCATGAAGACTTACCTCGGGATCCTAGCGGATCGCGAACGAATCGCGATGAAGCACCTTCTGACGATGGGCCAGCTCCTCCCGCTCCTTCGGGATAAGGCGTCGGGTCCCGACGAATGGGTGGAGAAGAAGCTCCTTTCCGCAGAAGCCGCCCGGCTCGTCGGCGGCGAACTCCACGCGCTCCTCCAGGGCAAGCGCGCCCTCTCGATCGACGGTCGGAAGATCAAAATCGTCTCCCTTTAATATCCTGACGCGATTTAAGGTTGATGCCGCACCGCACCCGCGATTAGGTTGCGCCCGTGAGTAGGCTCGTTCGAGGATGGGAGGGCTCTGCCCGACCGGCGCGAAACGAGCTGTTCTTAGGCCAACGTCCGATAGCGGTCCCCCCAACCGATCCGAAAAGAGTCATATGAGTACGGTAGCCGTGACCCGTGGGAATTCCGTCCAATCACCAAAGGCAAGCGCGAGCATTCGCGGCGCCGACGGAAAACTTTCGAAAGCGTTCCGGGGCCGTCGA
>JAYVXM010000095.1:0-7873 GCA_043785205.1 Bdellovibrionales bacterium | reverse complement strand
CATGAAGAACATGAGTCCGCCCACGATACCGCCGAGGATCAGATACCAATAACTCACGAGCACGTCCGAGGTGCTCATCAAGAAGACCGTCATGGGCGGCATCTTCTTATTCATCGATTCGAAGACGGTCTTGAGTTGGGGGAGCACGAACGTGAAGATCGCGATCATCAGGACCGAAGCGACGAAGAGCATGAGGATCGGGTACGTCATGCCACTGACGATCTTCGTGCGAAGCCGCATCTGGGCTTCTTTGAGCTCGGCGAGCCGGATGAGAATGAGGGCGAGCGTCCCCGAGGCTTCGCCGGCTTCGACCATGTTGACGAAGATGTTGTCGAAGACTCGCGGATGTTTCGACATCGCTTTCGAAAGGGAAAGCCCTTCGTTCACGTCCTGGCGGACCTGGGACAAAACGATCTTAATGAGGGGGTGCTCGGACTGCTCGACCATGGCGTTCAGGGCTTCGACGAGCTGGATGTTCGCTTTGACGAGCGAAGCGAGCTGGCGAGTCATCATCGAAACGTCTTTGATCCCGACTTTTCCGCTGAAGAACCCGGGCGCGGCATCGGACGCACCCGGCGTCGTGGCTTTCGATACCGCGGAGGATCCGCTCTTTTCGGCGATTTCGAAAACGGATAAGCCCTGTTTCTTGAGCTTCATCCGCGCGGCCTTTACGTTCTCGGCGTCGACGACGCCGCGAACGGATTTACCGCCGGGTCCATACGCTTTGTAATCGTAAATCGACATTTCGCTACCTATTCATCCGAATGCGTCGCGCGCAGAAGTTCGTCGATCGTAGTCACCCCGGAAAGCACCTTCGAAACCGCATCCTCGCGCAACGACCGCATCCCCGCGCTGACCGCGGCCTTTTTGATCTGACCGCCATCCGCGTGTTTCACGATCAGCGACCGAATATTATCGTCGATGAGCATGAGCTCGTGGGAAACGGTTCGGCCGGCGTAGCCCGAATGCGAACAGCTCGGGCAGCCGACGGCCTTGAAGATCGTCGCGCCTTGGGGAACTTGTTTCAAGCCGAGTTCGAGCATCTCGAAATTCGTCGGCGTATGCGGAGCGCGGCATTTCAAGCAGACTTTCCGGATCAGCCGCTGCGCGATGACGCCGAGAAGCGACGAGGCGACGAGAAAGGGCTCGACGCCCATGTCTGTAAGTCGGGTCGATACACCGGGCGCGTCGTTGGTGTGGAGGGTCGAAAGCACCAAGTGACCGGTGAGGGACGCGTTAATCGCGATTTCGGCGGTCTCCTTATCCCGAATTTCCCCGACCATGATGATGTCCGGATTCTGACGGAGAAAGGCTCGGAGCACCCGGGCGAAAGTGAGCTCGATCTTCGAGTTAATCTGGACCTGGTTGATCCCGTGAATTTGGTATTCGACCGGATCTTCGACCGTCATGATGTTCCGTTCCGGCGAATTCAATTTTGAAAGGCAAGCGGCGAGGGTCGAAGACTTACCGGATCCGGTCGGTCCCGTGACGAGGACCATCCCGAACTTTTTCGAAATCAGGTTATCGATGATTTCCGCCGATCGTGCGGGAAAACCAAGCTGCTCAAGGTTCATGATCGTCCCGGTCTGCTGGAGAATCCGCATCACGATCCGTTCGCCGTGGCTGGCCGGGACCGTCGAAAGCCGGATGTCGATGTCCTTGCCGGCGATCTTGATCTTGATTCGACCATCTTGGGGAAGCCGCTTCTCGGCGATGTCGACCTGGCCCATAACCTTAATCCGGGAGCTGATGGCGGCGTGCGCGCGCTTCGGCTGGCGAATGACGTCGTAGAGGACGCCGTCGACCCGGAATCGCGTGACGAATTCCTTTTCGAACGGCTCGATGTGGATATCGGAGGCGTTTTCCTTCACCGCTCGGAAGAGAAGCGAGTTCACGAATTTGATCACTGGAGCGTCGTCTTCGGTCGCCTCGAGGATATCGATCGGGCCTTCGAGGTCCATCGCGTCCTCGAACTCGCCTTCGATCTCACCGACCATGTTATCGGTGTTCCGCTCGTAGACGCGGTTGATCGCGTCCTGAAGCCGCATCGACGTCGAGACGCAGATCCGGATCGGCATCCCGGTCAAGACTTGCAGATCATCGGTGATGGTCTCGTTGAACGGATCGGCGACGCAGACGACGAGCCGCTCGCCGGCCGGACTCATTTCCTTCGCGATCGGGATGAGCTCCTTCGCCTTCGCGTAGTTGATCGGAATTCCGCTCACGAGCTTCGGATCGATGTCCGACGGCTTAAGATCCTCGATGAAGGGAATCCCGAGCTGTATGCAGAGCGCCCGCATGATCTCGTGGGGCATGATCATACTTCGGCGAATGAGGATGTCCCCGAGCAGCCCGCCTTCCTTTTCCTGGATGCGGAGCGCTTCGTCGAGCTGTTCTTCCGAAAGCGAAGTGTGCTTCAGAAGAATTTGGCCGAGGCGAGGTGCGGGGGCGTGCGGAGTGACCACTTTAGCCCTGGCCTCCGTCGAACGAAGGCGGGGGCGGAGCGCCGAAATCGACCGGTGGCGGCGGAGCCGGGACGGGAGCTACGCCCGATCCGGGCTGCTGCGGCCCGGCCGCGGAGTTGTTCGGTGTCGTGCGAGGTTTATTCGAAGCTCCGTTGTTCCCTTCGCCCTCGCCGTACTGCATGCCGTCGGTCGTATTATCGATGGTGAAGTTCGTCGCCGGCTTTTCGTTTCTCACCTTCGCGAGATCCGGCAGCGAGCGGATGATCTTATCCCGGAATTCCTTGCCAATATCCACGCCGCCGACGGCGCGTTCGAGGAAGTCATCGCGTTCCTTCAGCTTACGATCGAGGACGCCGCGGATCGCTTCGTACTGGCGGATGATTTTCGGCGTGATGAAGATGAGGAGATTCGATTTTTGGCTCGTGTTCTTCTTCGACTTGAAGAGCCAGCCGAGGACCGGAATATCCCCCAGGACGGGGATTTTCGTGGTCGACTCGGACGCGGTATCCCGAATCAGTCCGCCGAGGACGACGGTATCCCCGTCGGCCACGACGACCGAGGTCTTCGCGGTCCGGGAAAGGATCGCCTGGGCCTGATTCGCGACCGCGGCCGGAAGGACGCGGTCCGAGAAATCCTGAAGCTTCGCTTCGATATCGAGCTTCACGAAGTTCGACATCTTATTGATCGCGGGCTTGAGTTTGATCGAGATGGCGACGTCTTCCTTCGTCGTACCGCTCGTGGCCTGACCGGTCCCGTTCACGGTGGTGGTCGGAACCGGGACTTTTTCCGCGGACTCGAAGGTCGCTTCGGTGTTGTCGAGGGTCAGGATCTGGGGCGTCGCTAGCACCGTGGCGTTCGTGTTGGTCTGGAGGAACGACACGAGTCCCTGGATCGAACCGATCGTGAAGGTTTGGCCCCCGGCGGTGATCTGTTTATCCCCGCCGGATTTGAAACCGATGATCGCACCGGTCGACGCGATTGGATTGGCGATGAACGACGCCAAGTCGGGGGAGGTGATCGATCCGAGTCCGCTCGACGGATTTAGAACGTTCGCGGAGAAGTTGAAGTTCTTATTCAACGCGATTTCCATGATGTAAACTTCGGCATAGACCTGATCGCGCGGAATATCGAGCCGGTTCACGACTTGTTGGAGGGTCACGTAGTCGTTCCCGGTCGCGGTCACGACGAGCGAGTTCGTCGACTTGTCGGCGGCGATCTTGATGTTTCCTTCGAAGAGGGTCGCTTGGACGGGATTTACGCCGGTTCCGCCGGCCGGCCCGGTCGACGTTTTCGGCGCGGAACCGCCCTGGGCGAGGTTGTTCAGCGTATTCGCGATTTGTTCGGCGTCGGCGAACTGGAGGTAGATCACGTGGATCTTGCCGCCGCCCAGTGCCGCTGGGAGTTTCTTGTCGAGCTTGTTGATGAGTTCACGGACCTGGTCCGCGCCCTTGGTGTTCGCGTGAACGATCAGCGTGTTCGTGCGTTCGTCGGCGATGATCGTATTGATGATCCCGCCCTCTTTCGTCTTTCGCGACGTGAAGCCGCTCCGACCGCCGGCGCCCGGGAACCGGGGACCCGCCGCCGCGCCGCCGCCGCTTCCGGGGAGGAGCTGGTCGACGAGTTTCGCGAGTTCAACGGCGGAAGCGTACCGCACGGCGATGACTTCGATCCCGGCGTCGTAACTTTCGACGTCGAGGATATCGAGGAGCTTGGCGAGCTTCGCGATGTTCGAGCCGGTATCGGTCACGATGACCGTGTTCGTTTGCTCGTAAGGAATAATCCGCGAGTTCGCCGGCATGAAGGAGCGAAAGTTCCGCGCGACTTCCTCGGCGGAAAGGAATTTAAGCGAAAAGAGGCGGGTAATCAGCGCGTCCGAATCTGGCGCGTACTTTCCGGTGTAGGTGCGGAGCTGTTTATCGCGCGCGTCTCGCTGACGCGCGATCCGGATGAACTTTCCGGAAGGAATGAGCGCGAAGCCGTTCATGTCGAGGGCGGTCAGGAACGCACGCCACGCGTCCTTCACGGTGATCGGGCTGTTCGAGATGATCGTGATCCGGCCTTTGACATCCTTATCGAGGATGAAGTTCTGTCCCGTCAGTTTCCCGAGGGCCTTCGCGATATCCATGATGTCGGCGTCCGGGAAGTTGAAATCCGTGACGACTTCGTTCGAGCCGGCGGAGCCTTCCGCGTCGACGCGAAGGGTCTGAGTATTCTTCCCGTCGACGACGCCGGATTTCGCGCCTTCGATATCGACCGTGCCCTTGGCGCCCTTACTGCCGTCGGCTCCGGTCGGGTCCGCGCCTCCGGCCGGAGGGGTCGCTCCCCCGGATCCATCCATTTCGAAGTCGCTCTCGTCGTCGTCGAAGAATTGGGGCGAGGTGCCTCCGGTAGCCGGAGGTGCGTACGGATTGTTGAAGCCTTTTCCGCCGGCTTGGAAGCCGGAGTCGGCCGCGTAGCCGTTCTGGACGATGAGGAGGAGGAGCGCGCTCATGGCGATCAGGAGGCTCATGCCCCCCAAAATTCGGACCCACACGCTAACGGTGATTTCTACGCTTTTTTCCGCTTTCATAGATCCTCTTATCGAAAGTTATACGACTGGGTCGTTTGGTGGCCGTCGCGCTTCACGCAAAGTTCGAGGGCGCTCGCCGTTTTCAACTGATTCATGAGTTCGAACGCCCGGGCCGGGTCATTGATGTTTTCGCCGTTCACTCCGCAAAGAATGTCGTTGTTTTTCAAGCCAAGCTTTTCGTAGACGCTGCCCTGAACGATTTGGATAAGCTTGTAGCCCGCGGGCTGGCCATTCTCGAAATTGGGGATCGCGCGGGCCTGGGTCAGGACGTCATTGATGTTCGAGAGGTACTTATCGAGTTCCGCGCGCGGAATATTGAACTGATTCGGAGCGACTTGCTCGATGGCGGTGGGCGACTTCCGCGAGGAAAGCGAACCGACGCTGATCTTCGTGCCGTTTCCTTCTTCCGGCATGTCGATGAATTCCTTACGCCCGCTAGCGACGTTGCGGAAGATGACCTTGAACGGCTCGATTGAGATGATTTTGATCTTTCCGGGAAGCTCGTCGTCGATCCGCATCGGATAGACCTGGTTTTCGCCCTTATCCTCGATCGTAGCGACGGAACGCGTTTCGTTCTTAAGGATGACGGTACCGATCAGATTCAGGGGAAGCGCGGTCTTCACCGGATCGTTATCTTGATTGGGAACGCCCTGGACCTCGTCGCCGGGAATCCGGCCGAGCGAGCTGAAGAGATTTCGGCTGATGATGATCGCGTAATCGGCGAAGGGTTTCGTCGCCGCGCTTTCAATGGCGCCCGCGCGAAAGCGAGAGATCGGCGGTTCGGGGATCAAGCGATCGGCGTAATAGGCGGCGAGGTCGGCGGCCGTCCAGGCGGTCAGGATGACGGCGACGAATAGCGCGATGAGATTGAGTTTGTCGCCGTCCCAGCGAAAGCCCGGGCCGGGCGGGGGAGCGTATCCGTCGCCGCTCTTCATGCGCGTGAATTTCGGCTTCACCCGCTCGTTCCAATGGGAACGGATCATGTCGGTGAAAGTTCGGTCTTCGCCCCGCGCGGTGGGCGGCGCCGATCCCATGAAGGGCGCGGAATCTGGGGAAAGTGGCGAGGTATCGGCGTCCGAAGTTTTCTTGCGGGTCGCACGCGTGAGGAAACCGGTGACGTCTTCCTTCTGTTTTTGGAAGATCCCTTTAAGTTTGCCTTTCCAGTCCGGCTTTTCCTGAAAGGGCGATTGATTGGATCCGTCTTCGCTCATGCGCCCTTTCCTTGGCGGAGTAACCATCCCTGGTTGCAGCGATTCATTCGGGGAACTCGATCCTAATCAGCAAGCGGAGTGCCAATTCGAAAATCAATCCGAATCGCATTCGCGACCGGAAGAGGATTAAAATGCGTTAAAGATCGATGGTTTGTTTTCCGTCAAAAACCGCACGGGATTGGGCGAGCGCCGCGTCTGACATTTTGTCGGAACGCCGCGCGAATCGAAGGGTCCTTATCGACAAAATGTCGAAAACGCTACGGCTTCGCCGGGAGCACTTTCGGGAAATCTTTGCCGGGATAAACGGAGACTTTCGTTCCGTGAAGGTAGAGCTCGAAGGAATTCACGCCGTTCGGAAGATTGAAAAGATCTTCCGTCATTTTCAAATTGAACCAGTCGAAAGCTTCGCCCTTCGGCCCGGTGGCGCGGAGAACGCCGTCGACGAGACGAACGTGGAGATCGAGCTGACGGTAGTCGTTTCGGCCGATTTTCGCGACATGGTATGCGAAAAGAACGGAGACCGTTCCGCCTTTTCGCGGATCGAAGCCGGGTTGGGATTTCAAGGTTAGTAACCGTCCGAGCGGCGTATTGATCAGCACGTAACCCGTCGCGAGTTCCGAAAGGGGAAGGTCGTAGCAGCCGAATCCGTCGTCCCCCAGGGAGTACCGGTTCAGCGTCGTGAGCGCGCGCTGTCGTTTGTAATCGTAATTGTGGCAATATGTGAAATCCGAAATTTCCGTGCGTCCGGGCGTGAAGTTCGCGGTGACGTAAGCGTCGGTATCCTTCGCGAACACGCTTCGCGAAATCGTATGGACGTCGAATACGACGTTCGGGCGCAGGTCGGTGACGGTCACCCGGACGACGCCGTTCCGCGCGGGCGCGGTCACGGGAGCGAGCGGACGCTTCGCGGGGGCATGATTCGAATCGAGGAACGCGACGGCTTCTTCCGGCGTGGACGCCGGATTCCGGATTTCCGGGGCGGGAAGGGGGATGAGAAAGCCAAGTCCGAGGATAAAGCCCAGGATGGCCATGATGAGGGTCCAGCGGAGCGACCGCTTCAGAAGGGGTTCCATTCCCGGACTTATCGGCCAAATCTCCCCTTTTCCCAAATAGTAAACGCGGCGCATTAGAGTTTTCAGTCCAAGATCGGCTCAGGCTTTTTCAGCACCATTAAAAATCTTTTAATTTCAATGGGTTACGAGGGCTTATTTCATCTGTGTCTAATTTGACAGATCGCATCCAGACCTGCTATATTCCGTCAGTCCTTAGTGTCTAACGTGTCCCTTCGGTGTGGTTGGGACCTGCAGCAGAATCGGCCCGAAGCCGGTTCAGCTGGGAAGGTTTTCGATGTTTAAAGTCGGTGATAGCGCAGTTTATCCGGCTCACGGTGTGACCGTCGTCAAGCGCATTGATGAGCGCGAAGTCGGCGGAAAAAAGAAGAAGTTTTACGTTCTCCAAGTCGTGGAGAACCAGATGACCATTATGGTGCCGACGGATAACGCCGACGCCGTGGGTCTGCGCGAGATCATTTCCGATAAGGAAGTGCAGAACGTGTACAAGATTCTGAAGAAGCGCGACGTGAAGATCGATCAGACCACTTGGAACCGCCGCTACCGCGAGTACATGGA
>JAYVXM010000094.1:0-2365 GCA_043785205.1 Bdellovibrionales bacterium | reverse complement strand
TTAATTCCGTTAACGAAATGTCGGCAGACTCGAAGGCGAATCGGCCTCGAATCATGGAGAAGTACCGGATTTTAGGCGTCGACCCCGGTTCCCGGATTACCGGGTACGGCGTGGTGGACCTGTGCGGCGGAGACCTCCGGCACGTCACCCACGGCGCGCTGAAGATCGCCGCCACGACCGGAAAATCGACGATGCCGCTCGAAGATCGGCTGCTCGAAATTTATCGGGGTCTCACCCAAGTCATCGAGACGTATCGGCCGGACATCCTCTCGATCGAAAAAGTCTTCTTCGCGAAAAACGCCGTCGCGGCACTCAAGCTTGGACAAGCGAGGGGCGCGGCGATCCTCACTGCGAAAATTCACGGACTTCGCGTCGTCGAATACGCGCCGACCGAAGTGAAGTCGGCGATCGTCGGGCACGGCCGTGCCGAAAAAGAACAAGTCGCGCGGATGCTCGAGATTTTGCTCGGCAAACAGAATTTCATAACGTTTGACGCGTCCGACGGACTCGCCTTGGCTGTGTGTCATGCGAGAGTGCACGGATCTCATTCGACTTTGGGCAAAGGGCACCAAAATACTTTGACTCAATCCAGGTCGAAGACGAGGATGGGCCTCGCCGAAAGCCTAGGACTCACGCCGGAAATCGTCGGGGATCGAAAACGAATCACCCGCGGGAAAGACTGAACCTTGATTGGATATCTGAACGGAAAATTTCTCGAGGTCGCCGCGGGTAAAGCCCTGGTGATCCCGGACGGCAGCGGAATCGGATATTCCGTCGCGCTTCCCGTCAGCTCCCGTTACGAAATGCTTCACGCCGGCGCGATCGCCGAACTTTGGATCCACTCCCACGTCCGCGAGGACGCGTTCGACCTCTACGGATTTTTTTCGCGCGAGGAAAAAGAAATTTTTCTGACTTTGCTTACCGTGAACGGAATCGGACCGAAGGGTGCGCTCGGCATCCTTTCGAAAGTCGAGATTCCGACTCTCGTGAAAGCCATTCTCGAAGGGGACCAAGACACGCTGACCGAAATTCCGGGCATCGGAAAGAAGACGGCCGAACGGGTCGTCGTCGAACTTCGGGATTCATTACGGAAAAAGGCCGAGAACGGCCAGCTCCCGGCGGAGTGGTTACGCGCCGCGGCAGAAGCGGGTGCGGCCGCGTCCGCGGGATCGGCAAACGGAGCGCGGGGCAGCCTCGCTTTCGCGACCCAGGCCTTCAAAGAAGCGAAGGATGCGCTCGTGGGACTCGGTTACCGCGAGCAGGAAGTCGTCCAGGTTTTACGGCGGGTTCAGGACGCTTCGTCCCCGGCCGCGAGCCGAACCGAAGAGGTCGTTAAGCAGGCTTTAAAAGAACTTCGTTAGTCCAAAGCAGTACGCAGTAGCAGTCGTTGGTATCCCGCAGTTTTCGTTCACGCGCGCTTGGAGAATGCTTTCATGGTTTCCTCAGAAAACGATCGGATCATCGGATCAACCGCGCAGGGCGCCGAAGGGGACGAGTTCACCCCGCGTACCTTTGCGGACGAGGATGCCGGTATTTCGCTTCGTCCGACCCTCCTTTCCGAATACATCGGACAATCGAAGGTGAAGGAAAATCTCTCCCTCTTTATGGAAGCGGCACGGGGCCGTGGAGATGCGCTCGATCATTGCCTCCTCGCCGGACCTCCGGGCCTCGGTAAGACGACGCTCGCCCATATCATCGCGGAGGAGATGGGAACCCAGCTCCATTCGATCACCGGACCGAATATCGAGAAAAAGGGCGACCTCGCCGCGATCCTCACGAATCTACAGCCGGGCGACGTTCTCTTCATTGACGAGATTCACCGTCTCCAGAAGACGCTCGAAGAGGTCCTTTATTCGGCGATGGAAGATTATAAACTCGATCTCATCATCGGCCAGGGTCCGGCCGCGAAAACGATCCGAATCGATCTTCCGAAATTCACGCTCGTCGGCGCGACGACCCGAACCGGCCTCCTATCGAGTCCGCTCCGCGATCGGTTCGGCGTCCAGCTTCGCCTCGACTTTTATCCGGCGGAAGATCTCGAAAAGATCGTGAATCGTTCAGCCGGCCTCCTCGGAATTTCGATGGTCGAGACCGGCGCCGACGAGATCGCCCGCCGTTCCCGCGGTACGCCGCGGATCGCGAACCGGCTTCTGAAGCGGGTCCGTGATTTCGCCGAAGTTCGCGCCCATACGAATCGGATCGATCGCACGGTCGCCCGCGACGCCCTGAAGCTCTTCGAAGTGGACGAACGCGGCCTCGATTTCATGGACCGAAAACTTCTCCTCACGATCATCGAGAAATTCGAGGGCGGTCCGGTCGGGATCGAAACGATGGCCGCCGCGCTCGGCGAAGAACGCGAAACGAT
>JAYVXM010000093.1:0-7883 GCA_043785205.1 Bdellovibrionales bacterium | reverse complement strand
CACCGGTCCCTTGCCGATTTCCGCGCCGGGAAGCGCGCGCGAGGTTTCGAGGGAGACGGCGAGGAGCTTTCGTTTCGCACCCTTCAGCCAGCCGAGCTCGAAGTGGGCGATCGCGCCGATGAAGCCGACTTCTTCCGCGCGCGTGAGGAGTCCGAGGAAGGGCGTCTTTTTCTTCGCTTTTCTCAGCGCGATCGCCGTTTCGAGGATCGCGTAGACGCCGATCAAGTCGTCGGCGGCCTTCGTATAGAGGAGGTCGCCTTCGCGCCAATGCGTGGCGCGGAAGCCGAATCCGCCGAAGAGTTCGGGGGCCTTGGCCGGGTGCCGAAGGTCCTTCACGTGGATCACGCCATGGTCGAGGGCGCGACCGTTCTCGAGGAGAACCGCTTTCTCCACGCGGCCCTCGCCGACGAACCCGTCGGCGTCGGCGAGCCAAACTTTTCCGCCTTCGAGATGAGCCGTCGGACTCCCGCCGTGCCATTTGAACGCGAGGCGGTCCGCGGTCAACCATTCGGTCCCGTGAAATCCGGGATGGTCGGTATGGGCGATGAAGATCCGGACCGGTTCGGTCGACTTCGTTTTCACGAGCTTCAAGTACTCGGCCTTCGATTTCACGCCGACGACGATGTTTTCGGCGGGATCGCGGAAGAAGGGAATTTTTTCCTCGCGGAGAATCGCCTCGGCGACGGCGAGGACGTGTCCTTCGCGGAACGGCGAGGTCGGCTGTTCGAGGATGCGCGTAAGACGCCCGGGGGCGGTGGAAGGTGCGGCCATAGCGCGATGCTACTCGACGGGATTCGCTCTGGAAATGAGAAATCGATCAGGGCAAGATCCGGGGACGCATGCAATCCCTCGTCGATTTACTCTCCGAATTAAAGACGCTCCTCGAACTCAAGGGCGAGAATCCTTTCAAGATCCGTGCGTTCGATAAGGCCGCCGATACGATCGCCGGGCTCGGCGACGGGGAGGACTGGGTCGCCCGCGCGAAGGCGGGGACGCTCACCGAGATTCCCGGGATCGGAAAGGGAATTTCCGCGGTACTGACGGAGTTTCTCCTCGAGGGAAAATCGACCGAGCGCGACGCGCTCTCCGCGAGCCTGCCCGAGGGGCTTCTCGAGCTCACGCGGGTACCGGGACTCGGTCCGAAAAAAGCCATGGCGGTGATCGAGGCGCTAGGGATTAAAACGCTCGGCGAGCTCGAATACGCCTGCCGCGAAAACCGACTCGCGAAGCTGAAGGGCTTCGGCGACAAGGTCCAGGCGAAGGTTCACGAGGGCGTCCAATATCTGATGGCTACTTCGGGCCAGATGAAGCTTTCCGACGCGTTTCCAGTGGCTGAGCGCCTTCTTCCGCTCCTCGCGCGCGCCGCGAATGAGGGCCGCCATCCGGGCGCCGGCGGTCTTCGGGTGTCCGAGACGGGCGCGCTTCGCCGCCGCCTCGAGACTTTAGCCTCGCTCGATTTCCTCGTTGAAACCGTTCCCGGCGAAAAAACCACGAAGGCGCTGGCGGAGCGGCTCGAGCGCGCCGTCGCGGACGCGGGCGCAATTTCACTGCCGGTGAACTTCGCGTACGCCGAGACCGCGCGGTTCGGTTCCGAGCTCGCCCGGACGACGGCGACGGCCGACTCCTGGGGCGCGCTCGTCGGAGGGTCGACTCCGGATGCGGCCCCGACCGAAGAGGCGTTCTTTTCCGGCGTCGGAGTCGCCTGGATTCCGCCGGAGATGCGGGAGACGGGCGAAGAGGTCGCGCTCGCGCGCGCGGGTAAGCTCGACGACGTGCTCGGCTGGGACGATCTTCGCGGATGTTTTCACAACCACACGACCCGCTCCGACGGGGCGGCGACCCTCGAGGAAATGGTCCTCGGCGCGAAGGCGCGGGGAATGAAGTACATCGGGATCTCCGACCACTCGAAATCCGCGTTCTACGCCCAGGGATTGGCGGAAGCCGCGCTCGCGGAGCAGGAGCGGGAAATTCGCGCCGTTCAGGAGAAAATTCCGGAGGTCCGCGTCTTCTGGGGAATCGAGAGCGACATCCTTGCGGACGGCGGCCTCGATTACGACGAGAAGTGGCTCGCGCGTTTCGACTTCGTGGTCGCGTCGGTCCACTCCCGGTTCCAGATGGACCGGACGACGATGACCGAGCGGATCCTCCAGGCCGTGCGGAATCCCCGGACGACGATGCTCGGTCACCTGACGGGTCGGATCCTCCTCGGGCGGAAAGGCTACGACATCGACATCGACCGGATCATCGGCGAGTGCGCGGAACGGGGAGTGGCGATCGAGATCAATGCGAGTCCTTCGCGACTCGACATCGATTGGCGCTGGGGTTCCGTCCTTCGGCGCGCCGGATGTTTCGTCTCGGTGAATCCCGACGCCCATGAAGTGGCGGGACTCGACGACGTGAAATACGGAGTCTGCGTCGCGCGAAAGGCGCTCCTGCCCAAGGGGCTCGTCGTGAACGCGCGCGACCGAATCGGAGTCGAGGCCTGGCTCGCGAAGCGGGGATGATGAAGACCCCGCGTCCGACGAAGGCGGAGCGAAGCGGGGGCGAGCGACGGCGCATGCTCGAGATCGTTCGCATCCTCAAGCGCGAGTATCCCGACGTCCGCTGTTTTCTCGACTACGAAACGCCCTACCAGCTCCTCGTCGCGACGATCCTTTCCGCGCAATGCACCGACGATCGGGTAAACCAGACCACGCCGGCGCTCTTCGCGCGATTCCCGGATGCACGACGGATGGCAGACGCGAAGGTGGGCGAAATCGAACGGCTCGTCCAGCCGACCGGTTTTTATCGAAACAAAGCGAAGGCGATTCTCGAGACCTCGAAGACATTGGTGGAAAAGTACGACGGGCTCGTTCCGCGACGGCTCGAAGAGCTCGTCGAACTTCGCGGGGTCGGCCGAAAGACGGCGAACGTGATCCTCGGAAACGCCTACGATACTCCCGGGTTCGTGGTCGACACGCACGTCGGACGGATTACCCGCCGGCTCGGATTCACCCGCAGCGCCGATCCCGTGAAGGTCGAATTCGAGGTGCGGGAGCTCGTGCCCGAGTCGGAGTGGTCGAAATTTTCCCTCTGGCTGATCGCGCACGGGCGGGCCGTCTGCACGGCCCGACGCGCGAAATGCGAGGCGTGCGCGCTCACACGTCTCTGCCCGAAAATCGGGGTTTCGAAGGATCAGTAGAAAATTTGCATCAGCGCGAAGCTCGCCGCGAGGAGAAGGAGCCCGGAGTAGAAGCCGTATTGAACGTAGCGCATAGGTTTCCTTTACCGAAAATGACTCGTCAGCGAGACGAGGAGGACGATGAGGATCGAACCGGCGACGGTCACGCTCCAAAACCGATCGTGACGACGGGCTAACGCGGCGGCCTGACGGGCGGCGGCGGATTTCCACTTTCTCTGGGCTCTCGTTAATGCATTCACTGGACTCACCCCTTCCGTCCCCAAATGGGACCACGATAACGCACCGTATAAAACATCGAGGTCATTTGTCAAGACGGGAGAAATGCTCGTAAAAACGCCGGGATTCGCGGTAAACGAAAAGAATTATGACGTCGGATACCCCCCAGAAGCCGGAGCGCGACGCCCTTCACGAAACTGAAGAGCGGTTGAATTTCGCCCTGGGCGCCGCGGGAATGGGCATCTGGGACTGGGAGGTCGCGACCGGAAGGATCACCTGGTCCGCGACGCTCGAGAAAATTTTCGGTTTTGCGCCGGGGAAATTTCCCGGGACGTACGAGGCCTACCGTTCGCGCATTCCGGAAGAGGACCTGCCCGCGATGGATGCGAGCCTGAAGAAGGCGATCGCGGAGCACTGCGATCACCAAGCCGAGCATCGGGTGCTTCTGCCGGACGGGGGGACTCGCTGGGTCTACGGAAAAGGGCGACCCTACTACGACGAGGCCGGAAAATTCATCCGGATGGTCGGGACCACGCTCGACATCACCGACCGTAAGCGGGCTCAAGAGGCGCTCCGGCGGACGAGCGAGGAGCTCGAACGACTCGTTTCGGAGCGGAGCGAAGCCCTCTCGAAGTCGCACGCCTTTCTCGACTCATTGATCGAGAATCTTCCGAACATGGTTTTCGTGAAGGACGCGAAGGACCTTCGCTTCGTCCGTTTCAATAAGGCGGGGGAGACTCTTCTCGGGGTAACCCGCGAGGAGCTTTTCGGAAAGAATGACTGGGATTTTTTCCCGGACGAACAGGCGGAATTCTTCACGGCGAAGGACCGGGCGGTCCTGAGCGGTCACGAAATCGTGGATATTCCCGAAGAGCTCATCCAGACGAAATTCGGCATCCGGGTCTTGCACACGAAAAAAATCCCCCTCTTCGGATCGGATGGAAAGCCGGAGTACCTCCTCGGCATTTCGGAAGATATCACCGAATTCAAGCGCGCCGAGGACCAACGTCTTCGGCTCCTTCACGAAAAGGCGGCGCGAGTCGAAGCGGATCGGGCGGCGGAACGCTTCCGGTTTCTCGCCGAGGCGAGCACTTTGCTTTCGTCGTCGCTCGAATACGATAAGACCCTCCAGCTCCTCGCGGATCTCGCCGTACCGGAGTTTTCCGACTGGTGCACGATCTCGATGAAAGACGATCGGACGGGCGATATCGTCCGGCTGGCCGCCGTCCATGCGAATCCGGGACATCGGGAATTGATCGACGAACTCTATAACGGATATCCGCCGGCTTCGGATCGGACGGGCGGGATCGCCGAAGTAATTCGGACCGGACTCTCCGTGTTCACGCCGGAGGTGGAAGACGCCCTCCTTCGGCGGGCGGCGCGCGATGAACGCCATTACGATTTGATGGCCACGCTCGGAACGCATTCCTGCCTTCTCGTTCCGATCCTGATTCGGGAAGCGACCGTCGGCGTGATCTCGCTCGTTTATGGGCATTCCGGGCGAAAGTATTCGGCCGAGGACTTGGCCACCGCGGAAGAGCTCGGACGCCGCGCGGGGATCGCGATCGAAAACGCGCGCCTCTTCGAGCAGGCCCAGACCGCGGTGGCGGCGCGGAGCGAGTTTCTTTCGATCGCTTCGCACGAATTGAAAACGCCGATTACTTCGCTGAAGCTTCAGCTCCAGCTCGCGCGCCGGCGGATCGATCCCGAAAAGGGATTGATGCCCACGCCCGAAAAGCTCGCGAAGACGCTGGACGCGTCGCTCGGGCAGATCAATCGGCTCGTCGATCTGATCGAAAATCTACTCGATATTTCCCGGATCGAAGCCGGAAAGCTGAGTTACACGCTCGAGCGGCGCGACCTCGGAGCGCTCGTTCAGGATGTGGTCGAGCGCTACGGGGAGCAGTTCGAGGGATCCGCGTATCCGGTCGAGTATCGGGGAGAGCGCGGAACGGACGTGCTCTGCGACGCGTTCCGGATCGAGCAAGTCGTCGTGAATCTCATTTCGAACGCGGTCAAGTACGGGGCCGGGAAGACCGTCCAGATTTCGACCGCGCGACGACGCGACCTCGTCCGCATCGAGGTCCGGGATCAGGGAATCGGAATCGAGCCCGATCTGATCGGGCGTATCTTCGATCGGTTCGAGCGGGCGGTCGCGAACCGAGATATCAGCGGCCTCGGCCTTGGGCTCTATATTTCGAAGCAGATCGTCCTCGGTCATCGCGGCCAGATCGGGGTCGAGAGTGAACCCGGGGTCGGTTCGACGTTTTACGTCGAGCTCCCGGCCGTCAATTCTTAGACGGCATTCCACGATTCAGCTAGCGCCTCGTTCTTCCGACAGGAAGGGGAGGAGGGTCGAGTGCGACTCCCTGAAAAATGGATTTTGGTTACCGCTGGATTCTTCGTGGGGATGGGAACGCTCGTCGTTCTCCTTTCTCCGTCATTACGGTCGAGTATCACCGCGGGCTGGGAAGTTCGGGAGCTGCTTCGGTTTCGGGAACGGTTTCGCCCGGAGAGCGTAGGACGGAGTTGCCCGAATTCGCCGCTCCACCGGATCGCCGCTTGCGCGCGCACGATGATTATCGAAGAGGATCGCCTCCATCACGCGTCGATGACGGCGCGAATCTACTACCTGGCGACGATCGCCGAGGTCGCCTCGGCCTCCGACGAATTTGCTCGGTCGCGCTCCGAGAAGATCGAAACCCGAGCGGACTTGCTCGAATATCTGAATGAAGAAATGAAGGCAGTGCTCGTACAAACCGGCGGGAACGTCGATTTGACCGCACTCGACGCGTCCGCCGAGACCGACGTCGATCCCGAGGTCGCGTTGACCCGTCGTTATTACGCGAATCTCGTCGACCTCTGGATCAAGAATTGGCGCAAAGACGAGAAGTACTTGGCCGCTAATCGCGATCTGGCCGCGAATTCCGATCTGAACACGCGACTGGGGATTCTGAGGGCGGACCGGGACGAGCTCTTTTCACGGCTCTCGATCGATCTTACCCGCTACGAAAAGCATCGGGCTCCGGCGGGCTCGACCGCGGCGGCACCCGCGTCGGCGAAATGACGCGTTTCCGCTTGGGTTTTAGCCGCCGTTCGGATACGAACCAAGCTTATGACGCCCGAGCAGGTAAAGCTCCGCATTCAGGAGAAACTCGGTCCCGGAACCGAGGCCGAAATCATCGACCTCACGGGTACGATGGACCACTATCAGGCCATTATTATCTCCCCCTCGTTTGAAGGAAAGATGATGATGGAGCAGCACCGCATGGTCATGGGCTCGCTCCAGACCGAGATCGATTCCGGCGAAGTCCACGCGCTCACGATGCGGACCTTCAGCCCGGCCCAATACAAGAAATATATCGGAGAATAATCAGCATGGCTCATCCACTCGTTCCGAAGGTCGAAGAAAAAGTAAAATCCGCGAAAGTCGTCATCTTCATGAAGGGAACGCCCCAGTTCCCGCAGTGCGGATTTTCGTCGCGCACCGTTCAGACCCTCAAGGCCGCCGGAGTGACGGATCTGGTCGGCGTCGACGTCCTGGCCGACGACCCGCTCTGGGAAGCGCTGGAAGACTTCACGAAGTGGCCGACCGTCCCCCAAGTTTTCATCAACGGCCAGTTCGTCGGCGGATGCGATATCGTGACCGAAATGTTCGAACGCGGCGAACTTCAGGAAGCGCTGAAGGCTTAGTTCGTTACGAAGCGAAACCCTTAACGGTCGTGCCGCCGCCCGAGGTTCCCGATGTCGGCGGCTCAGGCCGCGGGAACGCTCAGGATCACGCGGGCGCCGCCCGGACGCCCTTCGGCTTCCGACCCGTTCTCGGCCACGACAGAGCCGCGATGAATGCGCTTTTCAATGAACGACGAGTCGGCGCCGAAACACCGTTTCGAAAAGCGCCTTCTTCTGTTCTACGCGGAGGAGTTCGAGGTCGCCGCTCCCGCGTTTCGCCCGGAGGGTGAGGTGGACCTGACCGGGTTTGAGCCGAAGGCTCCCGATCCCGACCTGGCCGCGGTGATTCCGATCGAGGGCGTCCGCGACCCGGAGGAGCGCGAGGAGGACGAGGAACGCCCGCTTCCGCTCCTTTTCGTGCCCATTCTTCCCGAAGAGCCCGTCGATTTCCGGCTTGCCGACCCGATGGTAGAGGCAGAGCCGCGCGATGAACTCGGACTCCCATTTTTCGAGCGGCGTGAAGTCCGCGTTCTTCGTGAAATAGTAGGAATGTTCTTCGTGGTTCGTCGGACTGATGACTTCGCCGATATCGTGGAGCAGGGAAGCCGCCGTAAGATACGGTTTCCAATCCGAATTCAGCTTGTGCAAGCCGCGGAGCCGATCGAAGAGCTGGCCGGCGAGTTCCGCCACCGTGTCGAGGTGAACCATCTCGGGATGCACCTTTTCGACCCGCGCGCGGATGTCGGCGAGGTAGTGGGAGAGTCCCGAACGTTCTTCCTTCCGGATCGCGACGAGCTGTTCCTCGAGAATCCCG
>JAYVXM010000092.1:0-7907 GCA_043785205.1 Bdellovibrionales bacterium | reverse complement strand
TAGAATCCTCCCAGGACCATCGAAAGATTATTCTTTCGCGCCTTTTCCATCGCTCGCACGACGGCTTCGTACTCTACTTCTTGATCCGCGGTAATGGTCACCGACTCAAAACCAGGATACTTTTCTTTGAGTTGCCGAAGGGCTTCCGCGGCTTCGTCCGGATTCGCAAACGTGTTCCGTTGTTCCAACTTCCCATGCGTGATCACTTGGAGAGATCCGTTTTTCTTCAGATCGAGCGTCACGGTGATGGGAGGCGGAGTCGGATCTCCTTGCGCTTCGGCCGGAGTGAATCCGGCATCGAAGATCGAAATCGATAGGAAGGAGGCCGACGCGAGCATGAACGTGATCAAGACTGTGAAACAGTCGATGATCGGGGCTAAGTTCAGGTCGAAATCAAGCGCTCCGCCACGGCTCCGGCTCATGCAACCCTCTTCGTTTCCACTCCGTAGGCGCGCTGACGGATGATGTCGAGCGTTTCGAGAGTGCACTGATCGAGTTCACTTACCATGCGGTTCGTGCGATTCATGATGAACGAGAAGGCCACCATCGCCGGAATGGCGACGCCGAGGCCCATCATCGTGGCGTTCATGGCGCTCGAGATACCGGCCGCGAGGAGCGCCGATTTCTCTTGCGGGTTCGCCGTACCGACGGCTTCGAACGATTGGATCAGACCGGCGATGGTTCCGAAGAGACCCAGGAGGGTCGCCACGTTCGCGATCATCGAAAGGAACGCGGTCCGCTTCGAAATGTTCTCGACCCATTCGCCGACGACGATGTTCAAGCCGTCGTTCACCATTTGCTCGGGAAGGTGTGCCCGAAGGAGGCCTTCCTTCATGACTTGCGCGGCTGGCTTTTGCGGATACTGATCGCAAAGCGAGATCGCGTCTTGAACTTTATCGGCCATCACCAATTCACGAATCCGGTGATAAAACTTCGAGCGCCCCGCGAGCGGATACGTGAAGAATACCATTTTCACTCGTTCCAGAATAATCGCGACCGCGAAGACTCCGGCGATAATAATTGGAAGTACGTGCGTCCAATTCGCAAAAAGAAACTCGGTAAACTTACCCATTTGGATCTCTCCTAAGATCTGCTCTCAGCCAGGAACCCTGGTCGAGGGACTCCCCCTTTGCCGTCTAGCCAATAGACAAGGAGGTATCCACTGAGACGTATCGACAGGAGGTGGCGGTCTAGTAAGTCTAAATTCTTGAACTTAACAATTGTTTTTCAATTGGGCAGTTCAGGGGTGCCGGAATCTAGAGCACTGAAAGCCCGAGGCATTTTGGCTTCGAGCCGCGGCGAATCGTCCGCGTCGCGAAAGACACGCGGGCGCGAGAAGTTCAGACTCTTCGGATCTCTCTATAGATGTATCGGAAACTGACGGCGGGCGAACGACGCCTACGGAAAGAACGCGCCGACACCGATTTGGATCCAGCTCGTCGTCAAAGCGCGATCGGTGACCACGGTGCCAATCGTGTATTTATCGCTGTGGAACATCAGCCGCCAATCGACTCCCAGAAACCAATTTCGGTTCAAGAAGAATTGCTGACCGAGACCGAAAAAGTAACCAATCGACGAACCGTCGGGCGCGCTCCCAAACTTATGTTGGGTAAATCCGATCGCGGTGTTGAAGTCGTAATAAAAAATCTTACTCCCTAGAAGCGAGAGTTTTCCGTAAATCAAGCTCCCGCGAGCTTCCAGGCCGAGGACGGACTTCCCGGGATTCACGGCCGGCGTGACGCCGAGCTTTTGGGCGGCTTGAAAGGCCTGACCGTTCGAAGCACTGATCGCCGAATAGAACCCGTGCAATGAGAAAAACTCGCTAAAGTGATAGCCGACCGCGAAGCCGATCGACTTCTGATCTTCGAAAGCATCGTCCGACCAAAATCCATACTTCAGGGCCGCTTCCCAGCGTCCTTTTTTCGTATAGCGCCGGTTTTGCACGACATCCATGAGGTCTTCGTTCCCGACCGTCCAGTAACGACGCTTCATCGATTGAACGTCGATCCGTTCCGGAAGCGTGCCGGCCTCGTCGGAGTCCGATGTTTGCACTTTTAGCGTATCGGGTGTTGTCGGTGCAGTCGGATTCGGTTGCTGCGCCGGCTGGGCAGCCATCGCGCTTGCAATCGAGAACAGAGTGACCGTCAAAATTCTGCCGATAACAAATCCAAATCCTTGCGAAGAATGTTTGTGATTCATCATATTTATTTCAAAGTTAAACGCATTTAGAGAGAATAGGAAGCAGGAACCACTTCAATGGAGCTACCCACCTACCTCGCTAAAGCAGGCAAAGTCACCGGACCTTTCGATGCGAAGCACATCGCGACGATGAAGAGTTCGGGTGAATTTTATACGTACGAGTGGATGTGGGACGGGCAATCTCCCGACTGGTCGCCCGTTCCCCGGCAACTCACTTCTCCGCCGTCGCTTCCGGAACCTTCGAAGTCGGTCACCCGGATCACCGTCGATCAAACCTCGACCTCGATCGATGTGAAATCCTCTGCCTCCAAAGCCGCGCCGGCATCGGCTTCCGCGAGCGCGAAACCTTTCGGTGGCGCGGACATCAAAACGAGCAACAAGACCTTCTGCGCGGTGCTTTTCGATACGCGCCTCACGATCGGCGGCGAAGTTAGCCATGCGCATTCGCGCGGAGGTAAGTTCATCTCAACGCCGACCCACTCCGTGCCCGTTTCTCGCGGATCGAACGCTCTCCTCGATCTACTCGACGAATCCACCGATCGCTCGACGAAAATTCAGACTTCGATCACCAACGTTTCCCGCATGGGTGACCGGTGGGTGCTCGATCTCGAATGGTCGTCGATGCCCCTCCTCGACTAGAATCGCTCGTTCGCTTCGGCCAGGCGACCAGGACCGTTCAAGCCCTGCGGTCCGGCAGGGAACTGCTCGCACCCGGCCCATCCGGGGCTGAACCTACTTACGATGATCGGCAAAAACCTCCGGGATTTCGGATACTAACCCGTACTACCAGCGGCCTTAGCGCCATTGGATTGACGCTCTCTCTCGGACTGGTCGGTGTTTTCACCCGTAGCTTTAGGGTCGCGGGAGAAAATATTTCCGTCAAAAAAGGTCCAAAAACCCAGTCATTTCAAAACTTTTTCACCAGCCAAACCTAAAGACTTCCCCGATGTGAGCCGAATCGTTCTTTGGAGCCAGTACCAACCGCAAAGAGGAACGCATACCGATGGTGACCAACTACGACGGCGAACAAGTGGAAATCCCAAGCACGCTACCGATGTTACCGGTGCGGGATATCGTGGTGTTCCCTTACATGATCATCCCGCTGTTCGTGGGACGGGACTCTTCGATCAAAGCGGTGGAGGAAGCGCTCTCGCGCTCGGATCGTTTGATCCTCCTCGCCTCTCAAAAAGACATCAGCGATGAACATCCATCCCCGGATGGCATCTATCAGACCGGTACGGTCGCGATGATCATGCGCATGCGCAAACTTCCCGACGGCCGGATTAAAATCCTGACCCAAGGTCTCTGCAAAGCGAAGATCAGCGAGTTCAAGTCCCGCGATCCGTTCTACGAAGTCGGCATCGAACGCATCGTCGAACCGGTCAGCCCGCGCCAATCCGAAGCGGAAGCGCTTATGCGGACGGTTCGCGAACAACTCGAGCGCGTGATCTCGCTCGGCAAGTCCCTCGCTCCGGACATTCTGATGGTCCTCGACGATATCACCGATCCGGGCCGCATGGCCGATCTCGTGGCGTCGAACCTCGGCCTGAAAGTTTCCGAAGCCCAAAACGTTCTCGAAACGCTCGACGCTTTCGATCGCCTCATGAAGATCCATGAATCCCTCGGCCGCGAAATCGAAGTCCTCACGCTCCAGGCGAAGATCCGTTCGCAGGCCAAGGACGAGATGCAAAAGTCGCAAAAGGAATACTTCCTCCGCGAACAGATGCGAGCGATCAAGAGCGAACTCGGCGATGGCGATTCGAAGTCCGAAGAAATCAACGAACTTCGCGAAAAAGTCGCGAAGTGCGCCATGCCTCAGGAAGTCGAAACTGAAGCGATGAAACAACTCGGTCGCCTCGAGCGTATGCATCCGGACGCGTCCGAAGCGTCGATGCTCCGCTCCTACATCGACTGGCTCATCGAAACCCCGTGGTCGAAGCATACGAAGGATAACCTCGAGCTCAAGCATGCCAAGGCGATCCTCGACGACGACCATCACAACCTCGACAAGGTGAAGGAACGGATTCTCGAATATCTCGCCGTTCGCCGCCTGAAGGACAAGATGAAGGGCCCGATCCTTTGTCTCTCCGGCCCTCCGGGTGTCGGCAAAACCTCGCTCGGTCGCTCGATCGCGCGCGCCATGGGTCGCGAATTCGTTCGCATCTCCCTCGGCGGCGTGAAGGACGAAGCCGAAATCCGCGGCCACCGCCGGACCTACGTCGGCGCGCTCCCCGGCCGGATCGTTCAGGGCATGAAACAAGCGGGTACTAATAACCCGATTTTCGTCCTCGACGAAATCGACAAGCTCGGGAACGATTTCCGCGGCGACCCGGCTTCGGCGCTCCTCGAAGTGCTCGATCCGGAACAAAACAACACGTTCCGCGATCACTATCTCAACGTCCCGCTCGATCTCTCGAACGTCCTCTTCATCGCGACCTGTAACGATCTCGGCAGCATCCCTTCGGCCCTTCGGGACCGGATGGAAGTGATCACGATCCCGGGTTACACCGAGCAAGAGAAATTCTTCATCGGGAAGAAGTATACCATCCCGAAGCAGATCACCGAAAATGGTCTCGCCACCACGCAGATCGAATTCACCGACGAAGGCGTCCGCGCCGTCATCGAAGGGTACACGCGCGAAGCCGGTCTCCGGAATCTCGAGCGCCAAATCGGAACTCTCTGCCGCAAGACCGCGCGTCTCGTGGCCGAAGGAAAGACCGAAAAGACCCTCATCGACGCCGCGACGGTCGGCAAGCTTCTCGGACCGGCCCCGTTCATGCGGGAAGAGGAACAGGAAGCGGACGAAGTCGGAATCGCGACCGGTCTCGCCTGGACGGCCGTCGGCGGAGAGATCCTCTACGTCGAAACGACCGCCATCAAAGGCAAAGGCGGGATCACCCTCACCGGCCAACTCGGCGACGTAATGAAGGAGTCCGCCCACGCGGCCCTCGGTTACATCCGGTGGAAGGCGAAAGAACTCGGCCTGGACGAAGATGCCCTCTCGAATACCGACATCCACATCCACTACCCTCAGGGCGGAATCCCGAAGGACGGGCCATCCGCCGGAATCACGATGGCGACCGCGATCATTTCGCGACTCACCAATACTCCGATCCGCAAGGACGTCGCGATGACGGGTGAGATCACCCTCACCGGACGCGTGCTTCCGATCGGGGGACTGAAGGAAAAGGCGTTGGCCGCGATGAGACACGGAGTAAAAATCGTGATCATTCCGGACAAGAACAAGAAGGACCTCGAAGACATTCCTGCCGAATTCCGCGAGCAACTGACCTTCATGCCGGTCAAGACCCTCGAGGAAGTCCTCGAGATCGCGCTCGTCAGCAAGACCAAAGCGGGCGATGTCGTCGACGTCAAGGAAACCAAGAAATCCACGACCCGTCGTCGCACGGGAGGCGCCGCGGCAGCTGCGGCCGCTAAGTCGCGGAACGCGGCATAGCGAAAGGATCGGACGGACGCCGGTATTTAAGGTAACGTCCGTTACGTGGAACCGCTGTCCACTCTATTAGTCCTCATTCTTATCGCGATCTCGGGGTTCCTGAACGGCTCCGAGGTCGCGCTTTTTTCGTTGTCCAAGATCCAACTCAAGACGATTCGAGAAAAGTTCAAGGCGCCGCATCGGAAGATCCGAAAACTCCTCGGGGATCCCGCCGGTCTTCTCGCCTCGCTACTCATCGCCGGCGAAGTAGTGAACGTCGCACTTACATCCCTGATCTCCGGAGCCGTTTCGAGCTCGCATGAGAATCCTTGGTTACGCGCCCTGGCCTCCGGCCCCCTCTCCGGGCTTCCGCTCTGGGCCGTGGACGCGATTCTCGGAACGATCATCACGGCTCCGCTCCTTCTCCTCTTTTGCGAGATCACGCCGAAGATCGTCGCCGCGCGAGTAAACACTTTGATCGCCCCCGCGGTGGCCACGCCGATGTCCTTTCTGTATCGCGTGGTAACGCCGATACGATTCGCGATTCGACTCGTCGAGCGCGCGATAAAAAAGGTCATGCCCGGCGGCCAGCGCGAAGGCCCTCTGATCTCGACCTCCGCGAAACTTCGCGAAGAAGATTTCATCAACCTCGTGGAAGAAGCGCAAAAGGAAGGCACGATTCAATCGACGGAGCTTGGCCTCATCCGAAACGTTTTCGATCTCGATGACACGCCGGTCAGCGAAATCGCGACTCCCCTCTCGCGCGTCTTCATGCTCCCCCAGACGACCACGATCCAACAGGCGCTTTCGTTCATGAAGGAGGGGTCATCGGGCCAACGCTACTCCCGAATTCCGGTCTACGGAAAAACCCGGCAGGAAGTCGTCGGCGTACTGTATTCGAAAGACCTTCTCCTTTCCCGCCATGACAAAGCGGATCCGGCCACTCCGATTAGCGAACTCATGTGGAAGCCTTTCTCCGTGAGCGCGGCCACCCAACTCAATTCCCTTTTCCGGAAATTGAAACGTCAGCGAACTCACCTCGCGATCGTCACCAACCCGCAAGGAACGCCGATCGGCATCGTGACGATGAACGACGTTCTCGAGGCGCTCCTGGACGAACTTTTGATCGCGGAAGAAGGGGAGGACGAATGAATACCCTCTCGACTTCGACTCTTCTCTCATTCGTGTTCCCGCTTCTCATCCTCGAGGGCCTTTTTTCGGGCAGCGAAATCGCGCTCCTCTCGGCCGATAAGATCAAATTGAAGTCCGGAGCGAGCGGCGGATCGCGGGCGGCGCGGCTCGCGCTCAATCTCGCCACCCATCCCGAGCGGGTTCTGACCTCGACCCTCGTGATGACCGCTTTCTGCGTCGTCATCATCGCGGGTCTTTGCTCCCTCTGGGCCGAAGGGAAGTACGGTCCGGGTTCCGAGTGGCGCGCGATCCTCCTTGCCTCCCCGCTCATCGTCGTTCTCGGGGAATTCGTTCCGAAGACCATCTACCAAAAGTACGCGAATCGGCTCGCCCCGCTCGTCGCCTACCCCGTCACGATCATCTATTTCGTCCTTTACCCGATCACGAAAACCATCTCGATCTACACGGGCGCCCTCTCGCGTCTGTTACGGCCGCTCGAAGAACTATTGACCGGCAAGACCCAGTCCGGCCGCGACGAAGTTCTCTCGGTGCTCGCGTACGGAAAGCGCGAAAGCGAGCTCGGCGTCAGCGAAAAGCGGATGATCCGCCGGATTTTCGACTTCAAGGGAACCGAAGCGAAGCACATCCTCATTCCTCTGATTAAGGTCGAGGCGATCGAGGAGCATTCCACGATTCGCGAGGCCCTCGAACGCTTCAAAAGCCATCGGCGCTCGCGGATGCCGGTCTATTCCGGCCGAATCGACAACATTGTCGGAATCTTGGAGGTTTCGGACCTTTTTCACGCCCCGGACCCTCATCAGACCGTCCGAAATTTCATCGCGAACGCAACCTACGTCGCCGAAACCCACCATCTCGACGATTTACTCAAGATCATGCGGCGGGACGAGACGGAAATGGTCATCGTCGTAGATGAGTACGGCGGCGCCATCGGTATTTTAACCTTCGAGGACATCGTCGAGGAAATCGTCGGTGAGATCGAAGACGAGCACGATGAGGATCAATCCGCCGAATTCAAGGAGCTCGGCGAGCGTCGCTACCTCGTCCAAGCCCGCATGGAAATCACCGCGATCAACGAGAAGCTCCATCTCGAGATTCCCGAAGGCGACTACGAAACGATCGG